>CBDUEA010000112.1:0-6359 GCA_965365965.1 uncultured Polaromonas sp.
GAGCGCACCACCGTGGTCTCCATCCGCACGATTTTGCTGACCATGTGACCAATACGACTACCACCGTGGTCTTTTTGAAAATAGCTCGATACGCGGCGCTTTAAATTGATGGCTTTGCCCACATAGAGCAAATCACCGTTCGCGTCAAAATAACGGTACACACCGGGCAGTGGCGACAAAGCGGTAACCTCACTGAGCAGTTGCTCAGAGTGCACTTTGGTTTGAACCGGCAAACCGGTCAATGCGTCAACGGTGGGATCAATCTCAGACATAGGAGCCTATTGTGTCTTGATATTGTGGACAATCTAGCCATGAGTTCTAAGTTGCGCTGGGATATTTTTTGCAAAGTCGTCGACAATTTTGGTGATATTGGCGTCTGCTGGCGGCTTTGTGTGAACTTGGCGTCACGCGGTCATATGGTGCGGCTGTGGGTGGATGACGCCTCTGCGCTGGCTTGGATGGCGCCGCAAGGCTGCAATGGTGTTGAGGTTCTTGAATGCCGAGATGAGCAGGCGGTGGCAAAGGTTTACGCAAGCAACCGCGCGCTGAGGGACAGCATCAGTGATGTTTTAGTAGATACTTTCGGTTGCGATTTTGCTATTTATTTAATAGCAAACTATGCAATAAATACGTCGACTACAATCAAAAATGACACTAAAAACCAGCCTGTATGGTTAAATTTGGAGTATTTGACGGCTGAAAGCTTTGCCGAGCGTGCCCACACACTGCCCAGCCCACAACACACAGGGGCAGCGGCAGGTTGGACGCAGCGCTATTTTTATCCGGGTTTTAATGAGCGCACAGGGGGTTTGTTGGGTGAGAATGACTTGTTTGAGCGGCAAAAAACTTTTAACAAAGGGGTTTGGCTTAGCCAACTGTTGGCTGCAGAGCAACACACTTTCAACCAAGAAACAAGCTACATCTCGCTCTTTTGCTACGAACCCGTGGCTTTGGAAGCTTTGATCGACCAGCTCGTGAATGCTAAAACGCCGACTTGTTTACTCGTCACAGCCGGGCGCGCCGCAGCTGCCGTAAAATCTGTTTTAGAGCATAAAAAAAGCACTGAGCCGTCGTATTTAATCAATAGTTTGCTCTCTATTTTATTTATTCAGCACCTCACTCAGCTTGACTACGACCACCTGCTGTGGAGTTGCGACCTTAATTTTGTTCGCGGTGAAGACTCGTTGGTACGCGCTATTTGGGCCGCTAAACCCTTCATTTGGCAGATCTACCCCCAAGAAGATGGCGCGCACCATGCCAAATTGAACGCTTTTTTAGAGATGATGAACGCGCCAGCGTCGCTCAAACTGGCGCATAGCGCTTGGAATGCAAGCCAAGAAGAGCAAACGGCGTCGCGCCAGGGTTTGAAACTGCCCGCATTAGAGTTACAACATTGGGCGCAAAGTGCCCAAAATTTGAGAAAAAAATTGCAACGACAAGATGATTTGGTCAGCAACTTGGTCCATTTTGTGTCCTTATGCAGGGAAAACAGCTAAAATCGAAGGCTTTTCCAAAAACCCCAACAAACTAACAGCTCTACAGCTACCAGCATTAAGAAGACCCCCTATGGCTATGAAACTCGCTCAAGAAATCCGCGCAGGCAACGTTGTTATGCACGGTAAGGACCCCATGGTCGTCCTGAAAACCGAATACGCTCGCGGCGGCCGTGGAGCGGCAACTGTGCGCATGAAGCTCAAGAGCTTGATTGCTAACTTCAACACCGAGCAAGTGTTCCGTGCTGATGACAAGTTTGACCAAATCGTTTTGGACAAAAAAGACTGTACTTACTCGTACTTTGCTGAACCGATGTACGTTTGCATGGACTCTGAGTTCAACCAATACGAAGTTGAAGCCGAAAACATGGGTGACGCCCTGAACTATCTCGAAGATGGCATGGAACTCGAAGTCGTCTTTTACGACGGCAAAGCCATCTCCGTCGAACTGCCAACCAGCGTGCAACGCGTGATCGGCTGGACCGAGCCAGCCGTCAAAGGCGACACTTCTCACAAGGGCTTGAAGCCTGCTAAATTGGCAACCGGCTTTGAAATCGGCGTGCCTATTTTTGTGGCGCAAGGCGACAAGGTTGAGATTGACACCCGCACTGGTGAATACAGGAAGCGTGTCTAACAAGCCACACACCGCAAACGCGTCTAAGTCTGGACCCGTGTATGAAAAAAGCTCCTGCGGGGGCTTTTTTTGTTGCAGCATCCCTATTGCTGGAACGCACAGCAAACAAACATGGAAACCCAGAAAATCCGATGTAAGCTACACCCATGAGTCAACAAATTCATGAAATGGCCGCCATATTGCCAACCTTGGACAACAGTGCACCCCCCCCTGCCAGATTGGCATTGCGCCGCGTCCTGATAGACACCTACCACGAAAATGTCGCGTATATGCACCGCGACTGCGAGGTGTACCGCGCTGAGGGCTTCAAGGCATTGTCCAAGATCGAGGTTCAAGCCAATGGACACAATATTTTGGCCACTCTCAACGTGGTGGAAGACGAATCGATTGTGGCCTGCGGCGAGTTGGGACTGTCTAAAGCTGCCTTCGCGCAAATGGACGTGCAAGATGGCCACAGCGCCACAGTTTCTCAGGCAGAACCACCTTCATCTATCGGTGCGTTACATCGAAAACTGGCTGGCGAACGCTTGGAGCTTGATGATGTTAGCGCCATTGTTCGAGATATCACGAACCATCGATCCTCCACCATTGAGCTGACCGCGTTTGTGGTAGCCACCCGCCGCGATGAGTTGGATCGCGAAGAGGTCTACTTCTTGACCGAGGCCATGGTTGAAGCTGGTCGGCGGCTTGACTGGCAAGAACACCTGGTGGTGGATAAACACTGCATTGGCGGTATCCCCGGCAATCGGACGTCCATGCTGGTGGTACCCATCGTCTGCGCATACGGCATGTTGTTCCCTAAAACCTCCTCTCGCGCCATCACCTCACCTGCTGGAACCGCTGACACCATGGAGGTGCTGGCTAATGTTGAATTGCCGTTCGACCAACTGGCGCAAATCGTGCGAGAACATCGGGGCTGTCTGGCATGGGGTGGAACGGCAAACTTGTCGCCTGCCGACGACATATTAATTTCAGTCGAGCGACCTTTGTCACTCGACTCGCCTGCGCAGATGGTTGCCTCCATCTTGTCCAAAAAAATTGCTGCGGGCTCAAGTCATCTGGTGTTGGACATCCCTATAGGACCCACCGCAAAAGTGCGCTCAATGCCAGACGCACAGCGTCTTCGCCGTCTGTTTGAGTATGTTGCCAAGCGGATGAACCTGTCTTTGGATGTGGTGATCACCGATGGGCGTCAGCCGATCGGCTTCGGCATTGGTCCCGTGCTGGAAGCGCGCGACGTGATGCGGGTGTTGGAGAACGACCCGCGCGCACCCGCAGACTTGCGACAAAAAGCGCTACGTTTAGCGGGCCGGTTGATTGAATGCAGCCCTGATGTACGCGGTGGCGACGGTTTTGCGATTGCGCGCGACATCCTCGATTCAGGGCGTGCACTGGCCAAGATGAACAACATCATCCAGGCGCAGGGCAGCAAGTCCTTTGACCATAACCAACCCCATCTTGGGGTCTTGACTTTTGAAGTTAGAGCCCCGACAGCTGGTGTGGTGTGTGGCATTGACAACCTGCAATTGGCAAATATTGCCCGCTTCGCCGGGGCGCCCAAGGTCAGTAATGCGGGGGTTGATCTTCAGGTCAAACTCGGGGAGGAGGTTGCTGTCGGAGCGGTACTTTACCGAGTGCACTCGATGTATGCATCTGACCTTGAATTCGCCCGGCAGGCCTGCCTAAAATCTACTGGCTACGAGATTGGACGCAGGGACGATTTGCCCCATGTGTTTGTGGAATTCTGATGAAAGCAATGATAAAGGCGATGACGAACCCAGAACTGCTGCTTTATTTTGAAGAGGATAAAGAACAAGCCGCGCAAATCGCCACGTTGGCCGGCATCGCGATGGCCAGCATCAGTCGGCACCTTTTCCCCGATGGTGAACTGAAGCTGCGACTGCCCGACACCTTGCCGCAACGCGTCACCCTGCTGCGCTCGCTGCACCAACCTAACGAAAAACTACTTGAGCTGCTCCTCGTGGCGCGGACAGCACGCGTACTGGGTGCTCATCACTTGACGCTGGTTGCGCCCTATCTAGCTTATATGCGGCAAGACATTGCATTTCAGCCCGGCGAAGCCGTTAGTCAACGCATTATTGGACGCTTTATTGCCGACCTCTTTGATGCCATCATTACCGTCGACCCGCATCTGCATAGAATCGCCACCTTGCAAGAGGCCGTTCCAGTACCCCAAGCCATCGTGCTGAGTGGGGCACCGCTTCTCGCAGACTTGATTGCATTGCATCGCAAGCAGCCCTTATTGGTCGGGCCCGACGAAGAATCAGCGCAGTGGATCTCACAGGCTGCACAGCAGCATAATTTTGATTATGCAGTCTGCCACAAGTTGCGCCATGGTGACCGCTCTGTCGACATTACCATACCTCAAGCCGACTTTACTGGCCGTGCGGTGGTGTTGCTTGACGATATAGCTAGCAGTGGCCACACATTAGCCAGTGTTGCGCGCCTGCTCAGGGCAGCTGGTGCAGCAACGGTGGATGTGGCTGTCACCCATGCCCTGTTTGCCGATGATGCTGTTTCCCTCATCAAGGATGCTGGCGTTTCCAACATCTGGAGCACTGACTGCATCCCTCACCCCAGCAATGCTGTGAGCATGGCTTCCCTGATAGCAAACGCACTCACCAGCCTTTAAAACCTACAAACTCATGCAATCCCAAGAAATCAAAGAATCCCGCTTAGCCAATGCCTGGGCTGAACTGCAAGAACATGCATTAGTCGGCAACCCTCTGCCTGCGGATGCCTATCGTCTGGCTTTTGCCGACCCAGAGTTTATGCTCCGCCGAGAAACACGAGGCATACGCATCCAGCTGGAGATGCTCAAACCCGAGCTTGAAATGCAAGCCTTAGGGATTGAACACACCATTGTGGTCTACGGAAGCGCCCGTTGCTTGCCCCCAAAAGAAGCTGAATTAGCGCTACAAGCCACCAAGCTGGATGGCGATGCCGATCAAATCGCGTTGGCAGAAAAAAAAGTGCGCAATTCACACTATTACGAGCAAGCTCGCTTGTTTGCACGCTTGGTGGCAGGGCATGGTGCAAGACGTCCTGCCAAAGATCGTTTGTATATTTGCACCGGTGGTGGCCCAGGCATCATGGAGGCGGCCAACCGTGGCGCCCATGAAATGGGTGCCTTAAATGTGGGTTTGAACATTGCCTTGCCGCACGAACAAAACGCCAATCCCTATGTGTCGCCGAGTTTGAACTTCAAGTTCCATTACTTTGCAATGCGCAAAATGCATTTCATGATGCGCGCCAAAGCATTGGTGGCTTTTCCAGGCGGCATGGGTACGATGGATGAGTTGTTTGAAGTGCTGACGTTGGTACAAACACGCAAAGCCAAACCTGTTCCTATCATTTTGTTTGGCAAAGACTACTGGCAGCGTTTGATCAACTTTGACGTGATGGTCGAAGAAGGTACGATTTCAAAAGAGGATTTAAACCTCTTTAGCATCACCGATGACCCACAAGAAGCTTGGGATACGATTCGAAAGTTTTACAATTTGGAATGACGAAAAAGTTCCCCAGCATCTGCTCACGTTTTAAGTCGCCAAGCTTGCTGCGACCCTAAGCCGACCAGCGCACCCGCCACCCAAAACAGCCCACCCACCCCCACCACTGCGCCAGCAGCCCCATACAGCATGGGCATGAGTACGCTGCTAGCGTTGATGGTCATCAAACGCAATGCAATGGCCTCACCATGTCGTGCTTCGGGGGTGATGTGGTGCAAAATACTCATGATCATGGGCTGCACGGAGCCCAAAACAAAACCCAAGGCCACAGAACACATGCCCATGGTCAAAGCGCTGGGCATCAAGGGGTACATGCCAAACAAAATACCCGTCAGCACCATCGCTGCAGAGATAACGACAGACTCTTTTAAATGATCAGCCAATAGCGGCATCAACATACGCACGGCAGCTGCGGCAATGGCAAAGGAGCCCAAAATAGCGCCAATCACTGAAGCACTGTAGCCGCGCTCATGTCCCAATATCGGTACTACAAAGGTGTGCACGTCCCAGCAAGAGGATAAAAACCAGTTGACGATAACCACGCGACGCATCATCGGCTCATTGAACAAATCCCATGCGGTGCTGGGTTTGGCGTTCGCGTCCAACACGGGTGTTGGCAAAGCAGGCAGTTGACGGTTGCGGTAAATCGGCCCCGAAGTGTGCAACGGCATCAGCGCCATCAGCAGGAACGCGGCGCTAAGG
>CBDUEA010000113.1:0-6346 GCA_965365965.1 uncultured Polaromonas sp.
GTTCTATTGCCGTTGTTTCAAAACCTGATGAAGTGGTCGCGATGCGGTTCGCCATTGCCGCATCCCGCGAGGCGCTCGCTGCTGCAAACATGCCTTATGGGGCGACACTTGTATCCGCTGATGGCAAAATACTGCAAGTTGCTGGCAATACCCAAGTAACCAGCGGTGACGGTATGGCGCATGCCGAAGTCGTTGCTGTGCGCGAGGCCAGTGCGCGATTCGGTCCTGAGGCTGTACGCGGTAGCACGGTCTATGCCAGTGGTGAGCCCTGTGCCATGTGCAGCGGCTTACTTTTTTGGGCTGGTGTGGAGCGTGTGGAGTATGGCGCCACCAATCCGCAGATGTCAGCGCTGTTTGGTGGCGAGTCCTTGCCTATACGATGCGTCGACGTGGTGGCAGGTGCATCGCCGGCTATGCGCGTAGATGGTCCAGTGTTGGAAGATGAAGTGATGGCTGTCTTGCGCGACGCGGCATCGCGCAGACGTGGTTAAAGATTGTTAATGTGGACGAGCTTGCTGAGTTAATCTGGTTTGATCTTGAAATGACGGAATGTGGAATGTGAGCTGACCGTTTCAAACAATAACTTGTAAAACCCGCAGTGGACCGGCTCAGTTTTTACCGTTACCACCATTAACCAAAGCATTTCAAAACAGACTTTCGAGAACAAGTTAACAGGTTTGCATGCGTTTGAATGAATGCGAGCACAGTGCTTTCCCTTAAATCTGCGAAATATTTGAGGGTAAACACTGCTATGCAGTCAGCTTGAATTCGCTTCTAATTTCACTAAATTTTCTTTATATTATTTATTGTATATTCACATGCATTTAATTGCATATGAAACATGATTTGTGGCTCAAAACTGTGATTTTATGCACAACTCATGACGGATTAATTTTGAAGCGCTATTTTGATGACTGCTTTGGCAGTATTGTCATCTGGTGTTGCTTCATTATTTAAAGCTTTCGGTAATCAACTCGTTGGTTTTAGTTATTTATTTTTTTAAAACGCATACAAATTGGAGATAAACGATGGATAAACAATGTGCGGGGCGCTTGATCGGTACGCTGCTGGTTTTCACTTCTATTGCCTTTATGAGTCATTCGGCATCAGCTCAGACAAAAGAAGTTTTGTACACAAAAAGCTTGGCGGCAACTTGTGCCAATTGTCATGGCACCAATGGAAATGCTGTTGAAGGCTCAGCTATTGTTTCTTTGTCTGGTATGCGTAAGGGCTACATGATTGCGCAGATGACCGCTTTTAAGTCGGGTGCTCGTCCCGCTACGGTGATGCATCAGCTCAGCAAAGGCTTTAGTGATGTCCAAATCGAGCAAATTGCAACTTACTTTGCGGCACAAAAAAAATAAGGAGACACCATTATGAGCAATTTAAACAATAACAGTCTTCAGCGCCGACGTTTTCTTCAGTCTTCAGCCGCATTAGGTGTTTTTGGTTTGACTGGTTGTGCGAGCACATCCATGTTGTCATCCATTCCAAGTAAAGCAAGGGTAGTGGTCGTTGGCGGTGGTTTTGGTGGGGCTACGACTGCGAAATATGTGCGCTTGTTGTCAGACTACAAAATTGATGTTGTTTTGATAGAGCCGAATAGCACATTCATTTCCTGCCCTGTTTCCAATATGGTGATTGGTGGTCACAAGCAAATGGCCAATATCACAAGTTCGTACCAAAATATGTCTAAACGCCATGGTATCACAGTTGTGCAAGACATGGCCAGTGCGATTGATGCCAGTAAGAAAACAGTGACGCTTTCTCGTGGTGGTAATATCATGTACGTCAAATTGGTTGTCTCACCCGGCATCGACTTGATGATGGACAGCATTGAAGGTTTGAGTCAAGCACACGCCAATGGTCAGATTTTGCAAGCTTGGAAAGCTGGATCAGAAACGATTGCCTTGCGTAAACAGCTTGAGGCGATGCCAGATGGTGGAGTCTACGCTATCACAATTCCAGTTGCACCGTACCGTTGCCCTCCAGGCCCTTACGAGCGTGCGTGCCAAGTGGCGTCTTACTTTCAAGTGGCAAAGCCAAAAAGTAAGGTTTTAATTTTAGACGGCAATCCAGACGTTACTTCCAAAGGGCCATTGTTCAAAAAAGTCTGGGCAAACCAATATAAAGGCATGATTGAATACCGTGGTGATCATAAAGCCACCGGTGTCGATGCTAAGACAGGGACGATCAAGTTTGAAGTACAAGATGACGTTAAAGCGCAAGTCATTAATGCTTTGCCCAATATGCGTGCTGGTTTGATTGCCGTGCAAGCAGGGTTGAATAACATGGCCAATGGGCGCTGGTGTGGCGTCAATTATCAAACGTTTGAATCAACTGCAGCCAAAGACGTGTATGTTTTGGGCGATTCCATTCAAGTTGCGCCTTTAATGCCTAAGAGTGCCCACATGGCTAATAGTCATGCCAAGGTGGCCGCAGCGGCGATTGTTGCGCAGTTTAGCGGCTGGGATGTGAATCCTGCTCCTATGTTGACTAACACCTGTTACAGCATGGTTGATGCAAAAAATTGTATTCACGTTGCCAGCGTACACGAGTATGTTGCTGCTGAAAAGACTTTCAAATCCGTGGCTGGCTCTGGAGGGGTATCACCTATTGATTTGAAATCTGATTTGACACAGTTAGAAGCTGTTTATGCTGAAAATTGGGCGCAAAACATTTGGTCTGACACTTTGAGCTGATGTTTTTTTAACGCTAGGGAGTTCAGATATTTTGTTCACCCCCTAGGTGTCATTCTTTTAAACGTGAACGCAAACAATCATTCAACTATGCGCAACAATCGATTCATTCAAGCTGCTCCTGAGGGCTTTCTCAATAAAGAGCAAATCAAGTCTGTATATGGGGGAAGACGTGGTTTTATGGCGGGTGCTTTTGCATCTGCACTGGCGGTGTCTACTGCGGCAAGGGCTCAGACTGCGCCTTCAAAAGACGATCCAAATATCATAAATTTGCCAGCTCATAGTAAAGGTTTGGGACAAGGTGTTGCAACACGTGGTTATGGAGTCCCTAGCGTTCACGAAAAAAATCTGCAACGTCGAGAAAGTCCCGGTTTGACAAGCGTGAGCCAATCGGGTGTAAGTTTTGCACCGCTTCAAGGTTTGTTCGGCATCGTTACACCGAGTGGGCTTCATTTTGAACGACATCATCAAGGCTGGTGGGATATCGAGCCGGATAAGCACAGATTCATGGTGACAGGTAGCGATGAAAAAATGCTAAAAAAACCCATGGTTTTTACGATGGATGAATTGATGCGTTTGCCATCGGTTAGTCGTTTTCATTTTATTGAATGTGGTGCCAATACGGGTATGGAGTGGGGCAATACAGCGGTGCCGACCGTGCAATACACGCACGGCATGCTCAGCTGTAGCGAATTCACAGGTGTTCCTTTGCGTCTTATTCTTGAGATGTGTGGGGCCGACTTTAATCGAGGCAAATTTGTCTTGGCAGAGGGTGCAGATGGTTCAAGCATGACGCGTACCATTCCCATGAGTCTCATCATGAATGATGAAGTGTTGTTAGCGTATGGACAAAACGGTGAGATGCTTCGTCCGGAGAATGGATACCCACTTCGTTTGATCGTGCCGGGGGTGCAAGGCGTCAGCTGGGTGAAATACCTGCGTCGTATTGAGTTGGGCGACGAACCTTATGCAACGAAGGATGAGACTATCCATTACGTTGAATTGTTGCCAAGTGGCTTGTCTCGACAATATGCGAGTTTGCAAGAAGTTAAGTCAGTCATTACAACACCAAGTGGCGGCCAGATCGTTTTGGACAAAGGCTACATGAATGTGACAGGTTTGGCTTGGAGCGGTCGAGGAAAGATTAAAAAAGTTGATGTATCGATGGATGGTGGGCGTAACTGGAAGCCAGCACGATTAGAAGGACCCGTGATGTCAAAATGTTTGACACGTTTTAATTGCGACTGGTCTTGGGACGGTAAACCAGCGCTGCTGATGAGTCGAGCTGTGGATGAGACGGGTCATATACAAGCAACTTATGCAGAGAATAGAAAGGTACGGGGTACCCGCAGCATTTATCACAACAACTCAATTCAAACTTGGTTGTTGCAAGAATCGGGTGAGGTGAAAAATGTTCAATTATCTTAAAATAGCCGTTGCAATTGCAGCCACTGTTTCATTAACAGTTTTTGCGCAAGAACGCAAAATTGAAGGTGTAGGTCGGACCGCCACACCCAATGAAATTAAAGCTTGGGATATAGATGTTCGCCCTGACTTTAAAGGATTACCTAAAGGTCAAGGAAGCGTCAAGCAAGGAGAAAATGTATGGGAGGCGCAATGCGCATCTTGTCATGGAAGTTTTGGTGAAAACAACACAGTCTTTAGCGCATTGGTTGGATTCACAACTAAAAAAGACGTTGAAACAGGCCGAGTAGCTAGTTTGTTACTTGGATCAACTGCTCCTACGCGAACGACGATGATGAAGGTTTCACAGTTGTCAACTCTGTGGGACTATATCAACCGTGCGATGCCTTGGACTGCACCTAAATCATTATCTGCAAACGATGTATACGCTTTGACTGCCTATTTGCTGAATTTGGCAAATGTGGTTCCGGATGACTTCACGCTGAGCGATATGAATATGGCAGAGACGCAGAAAAAAATACCCAATCGAAATGGTATGACAACTGCACATGCAATGTGGCCAGGCAAGGAGTTTGGTGGAACAAGCAAGCCAGATGTTCAAGGTTCTTCCTGTATTAATAACTGCGCTACGGAATTAAAAGTAGCTAGTATGTTGCCTGATTCAGCACGGAATGCACATGGAAATTTGGCGGATCAGTCGCGAGACTTTGGTGTGATGAGAGGTTCTGATACCTCAAAGTCACCAGCTGGTGCGAATACAAACAAGCAGACTTCGGCAATTAGTACGGCACCTAAAGTTGCTGAGAAGCCAAGTGATGCATCTGGAGTTTTGAAAAGCAAAGACGTGACGGTCATATTGAACAAGAACGCTTGTTCTACTTGTCATAATATTGAATCCAAAATCGTTGGGCCAGCATTTAAAGATATTGCAGCTAAGCACAGTGCTAGAGCGGATGTGGTGGACTATTTAACGGCCAAAATTAAAAGTGGCGGTTCGGGTGTGTATGGGGTGATACCGATGCCACCACAAAGTTTGTCTGAAGAAGATGCAAAAAAAGTAGCACAGTGGATAGCTCAGGGTGCAGCAAAATAAGCAGGGTATGTTTCTATGGTGTAGATCATTGTGAATCTGCAAAATTGGTTATTGAAATTATTAAGTTTGAATTTTTTACTAGGAGTTACTTATGGAACGTCGTGAATTTGTGCAAAAAAGTTCTAGCGCAGTTGCACTTGGCTTAGCTGTTTCGTCCGGCCTCATGCCTTCAATGGCATCAGCTCAGACCGCTTGGAACAAGACTGCTTTTGAGGCAAAAAGTCTTGCGGATGTGGTTAAGGCTTTGGGCGGTGCATCAGCAGCGACTGAGAGCAAAGATGTCACACTCAGTGCACCTGAAATTGCAGAGAATGGTAATGTTGTGCGCTTGGGTGTTCAAAGTGCTATTGCTGGAACAACTTGGGTTGGTTTGGCAGTAGAGAAGAATCCTGCTGTGTTGACTGCAGGATTTGATATACCAGCAGGAACAGATGCAAACATGTCCACCAATGTCAAGATGGGTCAATCTACCAATGTCTATGCACTGGCTAAAGTTGGTGATAAATTTTTCTATGCGGTTAAAGAAGTAAAAGTCACGCTTGGTGGCTGTGGTGGTTAATTTAGATTTGAAATACAGGAGTGCAAGATGAGTGATCCAATGCGAATTCGTGCCCAGGCTACTGGTGACAAGATAAATGTGCGTGTGCTGGTTAGCCACGAAATGGAAACAGGCTTACGAAAAGGTGCCGACGGAGCGATTGTTCCAGCTTGGTATATTCAAACCATCACTGCATCCTATAACGGGAAAATAGTGATGAGCGCCCAATGGGGCCCAGCAGTTTCTAAAAATCCATTCGTTCAATTCTCATTTGCCGGTGGTAAAGCGGGTGATAAATTATCTGTGACTTGGGTCGACAATAAAGGCGAAACGCGTACCGATGAAGCGACGATTTCATAAAGCGTAGCCAAAGAAGAACCAGACATGCAGAGCTTGACTCTCTGAATTCTGGTTTTTTTGCTTTGACAGATTTTTTGCACTTAATCTTGCGACCGAGCCATAAAATTGAGGAGATAAGTTAATGAATAATTTAAATTATGCTAAGTTACAAAATTTGATCACTACGTCTATCATTTTGCTAACTGTGGGTTTTTCTGCTGGCATACAAGCACAACAAAAATCCTCCCAAGA
>CBDUEA010000114.1:0-6318 GCA_965365965.1 uncultured Polaromonas sp.
CATTGCCATTGGGCGGGCGGTGCTGGTGGCGTCAAGTCGGGTAGACGTAGCACATTACTTCATCGACGCCAGCGAGATCGAGTCTGAGATTGAACGCGTGCGCGTTGGTCGTAATGCGGTGATTGAAGAGCTGGGACGGTTGCAACAAAACGTGGCGCAAATGTCGCGCAAAGAAGCGCCGTCGGAGCTGGCCGCCATGCTGGACGTGCACTTGATGCTCTTGCAAGACGAGATGTTGTCTGACGGCGTGAAGCACTGGATCACAGAGCGACTGTACAACGCGGAGTGGGCACTGACGACGCAGCTGGAGTTGATCGCACGCCAGTTTGACGACATGGAAGACGAGTACCTGCGTGAGCGCAAGGCCGACTTAGAGCAGGTGGTTGAGCGAATTTTGCGGCACATGCAAGGCGCCTCCCTCACGCTGGATGCCCATGCAGAGCGGGTCAAACGTGAGTCCAGAGAGAATCGGCAACGGTCTAACCAACAAGATTTGCTATTAGACGACACCATCGACGTGCCCTTGATTTTGATTTCGCACGACCTGTCGCCAGCCGACATGTTGCAATTCAAGAAAAGTGTGTTCGCCGGTTTTGCGACCGATGTAGGCGGCAAGACATCGCACACCGCCATCGTGGCGCGTAGCATGAACATCCCCGCCGTGGTGGGTTCACGCATGGCCAGCACCTTGATTCGGCAAGACGACTGGGTCATCATTGACGGCGATGCCGGCGTGGTGATTGTTGACCCCAGTCCCATCATCTTGGCCGAGTATGGCTTCAAACAACGTCAAGGCGAGTTGGAGCGCAGCCGTTTGTCGCGCTTGCGCAACACGCCATCCGTCACCATGGACGGCCAGAAAATTGAGCTGCTGGCCAATATTGAGCAGCCTGAGGATACCTTAGCCGCGTTGAAAGCGGGTGCGGTGGGCGTGGGCTTGTTTCGCAGTGAGTTTCTATTCATGGGGCGAGAATCCTCCGGCTTGTCGCGTCTGCCGGACGAAGAAGAGCAATTTGACGCCTACAAGCGCGCGGTGGATGGCATGCAAGGCTTGCCCGTCACGATTCGCACCGTAGATATTGGGGCAGACAAACCTTTGGATCGTGTTGAAAAAGCGGCCGATGATTATTTGAACCCGGCCTTAGGCTTGCGGGCGATTCGCTGGAGCTTGGCTGACCCGGCCATGTTTTTAACGCAATTGCGTGCCATATTGCGTGCGGCTGCGTTTGGGCAAATCAAATTGCTGATTCCCATGCTCTGCACGGGTAGTGAAATCCGTCAGACCTTGGCTTTGGTGGACGAAGCGCGCGCTGAACTGACGGCGCGCGGCGTCGCCTATGGCGATGTGAAAATTGGCGCGATGATAGAAATTCCGGCGGCTGCGCTGACCTTGAATATTTTCCTGAAGTATTTTGACTTTTTATCCATCGGTACCAACGACTTGATTCAGTACACCTTGGCGATTGACCGAGCTGACGAAGCTGTGGCGGATATGTACGACCCGCTGCATCCCGCAGTGCTGGGACTGATCGCCAACACCATCAAGCAAAGTCAACTTCAGGGCAAAGAGGTGAGTGTCTGTGGCGAGATGGCCGGTGATGCGAGCCTGACGCGTTTGCTGCTTGGCCTAGGCTTGCGAAGTTTTTCAATGCACCCGGCTCAAATTTTGACGGTCAAACAGCAAATTTTGCGTTCAGACACCCAAAAACTGGCACCTTGGGCGCAAAGCGTCTTGGAGTCCGAAGACCCAGCGGCGTTGATGTCGCCGCAGAGCTAAATTAATTTTTTGGTGTACGTTGAGATTTAAGTCCGCGCTTGCAAAGCTTTTTCAGCCTGTGCATCGGCATGGTAGCTTGAGCGCACCATGGCACCCACGGCCGCGTGGGTGAAACCCATTTCATAAGCTTTGGTTTCAAACATCTTGAAGGTGTCGGGGTGAACGTAGCGTTTCACGGTCAAATGTGACATGGATGGCGCTAAGTACTGACCAATCGTCAACATGTCGATGTTGTGGTCGCGCATGTCTTGCATGACTTGCAAAATCTCTTCATCCGTTTCGCCCAAACCGACCATGATGCCGCTTTTGGTCGGCACGTTGGGGTGCAGTTCTTTGAATTTTTTGAGCAAAGTCAGGCTGAATTGGTAGTCAGAACCCGGCCGTGCTTCTTTGTACAGACGCGGCGCCGTTTCTAAATTGTGGTTCATCACATCCGGCGGTGCGGCCTTCAAAATCTCCAAAGCACGGTCGTCGCGGCCTCTAAAGTCGGGCACCAAGACTTCAATTTGGGTTGTAGGCGACAGCGCACGGATGTTTTTGATGCAGTCGACAAAGTGCTGCGCTCCGCCGTCGCGCAAGTCGTCACGGTCCACCGAGGTAATCACCACGTATTTAAGCTTGAGTTTGGCAATGGTTTTCGCCAAATTCATGGGTTCATTCACATCCAACGGGTCAGGACGGCCATGACCCACATCGCAAAATGGACAGCGGCGTGTGCATTTGTCACCCATGATCATGAAGGTTGCTGTCCCTTTGCCAAAACACTCACCAATATTGGGGCAGCTGGCTTCCTCGCAAACAGTCACGAGCTTGTTTTCTCGCAAAATATCTTTGATTTCGTAAAAACGGGTCGAAGGTGAGCCGGCTTTGACGCGAATCCAATCGGGTTTTTTCAACACCTCACCCTGCACCACTTTGACTGGAATGCGAGAGAGCTTAGCCCCCGCTTTTTGCTTGGCTGAGGGGTTGTAATCTTGTTGGCTTTGCGCTTCGCGCACGGTGTTTTCGGTAGACATAAGGATATTTTACGCGCTCCTACTTGGCTGCGTTTGTTTGTATACTTTCTTCTTTACCTCATGCGCTCAGCGTAAAACTCTCATGAAAAAAGTTATTCCTCTTTTACTGCTGCTGCTTTTGTTGCCGGTGCTGTACGTTTATTGGTATTACTTCAATGTCTACAGCGATGGCGACCGAGAAGGCGTGATGATGAAAATGTCGCGCAAAGGCAACATCTTCAAAACCTATGAGGGTGAAATTATCCAACCCGGCTTTCGTTCAGGGGCTGGCAGCATCAACTCTAATAACTTCAAATTCACAGCTGCCGATGAAGAGGTGAGCAAAAAACTCAGCGCAGCAACGGGCAAAACTGTCAAAATTCACTACGTCCAATACCGCAAAAACCTGCCGTGGCGTGGTGAAAACTACAACGTCGACAATGCTGAAACGGGACAATACGTGGTCGACCAAGTGTTGGAAGTGGGCCCCGCACCCGCGCAAAATCAATTGCCGATGGTGATGCCCATGCAAGCGCCTAACCTAGAGCAATCCAAGTAATCGCGTACTTGAGTTTTCAGTTCAAGGCTGCAAGCGACTTTGCAAGTGACCTGCCAGCACTTGTTGGGCGTCTTCTAAGGGCACGTCAAAGCCCAGACTGCGTAAATCCACCGTTTGCAACCCCGCATACCCGCAGGGGTTGATGCGCGAGAACGGCTCTAAATCCATCGCCACATTCAACGCCACGCCGTGGTAGGTGCAATGCCGGCTAACTTTGATGCCCAAGGCGGCGATTTTGCCTAAGCCGATGAAATTAATCAGTTCTTTGTCAGCTGAATCACTCTTTTGCGGCCTTTGCGGCAACATAGCGTGCGAACTGGGGTCGTCCAAACGCACATAAATCCCTGGCGCACCTGCCACGCGGTGACCCGTCACGTTGAAGTGCGCCAGCGTGCGAATCACCGCTTCTTCTATCCGGTACACATACTCTTTGACAAAATAACCTGCCCGTTTGAGGTCGATCAGCGGGTACGCCACCACCTGGCCCGGTCCGTGGTAAGTCACCTGCCCGCCCCGGTTGGTTTGGACGATGGGGATGTCGCCAGCGTTCAAAATATGGTCAGCCTTACCAGCCAAACCTTGCGTAAAGGTCGGCGGATGCTCACAAATCCATAGCTGATCAGGCAATAAATACGCCGACTGAGGGCTAGTTTGCCCTGTTTTTCCACTTATTTGAGGGTTTTGAGCACTGGACGAGGCCCAGTTGTCGTATTTCTAACGGGGTATGAACAGCGGACATGGCAAAAGATATTTTTTACAACACCATCTTCACCATCGGATGCGTCGACAGGGTGCGGTAGATTTCATCCAGCTGCTCGCGGCTGGTGGCGTTGATGATGAGGGTGACGCCGAGGTAGTTGCCGCCCTTGCTCTCGCGCAGCTCGATGGTGGTGGCATCAAAAGCGGGGTCAAATTCGTGCGCAATTTGTGTCAAGGCGTGAACGTAGCCGTCCACTTTGGCGCCCATCACTTTGATGGGGAATTTGCAAGGGTAGATGATGAGGGATTCTTCCACGACGGGGACGGCGGGCGCATTGGGCGTCTTAGCCTGAGCAGGCTGAGCTGGAGGAGCGGGAGGAATAGGTTTAGGGTCGTTAGGTTTTGACGGATTCATGGGGCCATTATCGTGCGGCTTGGGTGGTCCATGCTGTCCTTTTGGGCAATTGCAGGGATTGCCCGATGGCTAGAACGCCGAAACTGGCTTCGGGCACGTTCAAGGCGCGTAGCGCGATGGTCAGGTCAACTGGCGGCTGGTCCAGTGGTTCGTCGGTCAGTGCAAACGTACCCCAATGCACACCGATGCTGTGTTTGGCGCCTACATCTTGATGAATTCGCGCCGACTCCATGGGGTTGACATGCTGCTGCGCCATGAACCAGCGGGGCTCGTAGGCGCCAATCGGGATCAGGGCGAGGTCAAATCCGCCGCCCAGCGCTTCTGTTTGGCGCTCGGCAAAACGGGTGCGTGTGTCGGCAAAGTCGCGGCTGTAGCCGGTATCACCAGCGTAGTACCAGTGAAAATCTGCGCCAAAAACCCCCCAGCCGCCCCACAGTGTGGTACTTCTGTCACCCATGCTACGGGCTGACCAGTGCTGTACGGGGGTGAGGTAAAAGTCTACGCTCTTGAGGGTGTAGTGCTGCCACCAGTCCAGTTCGACCACGTTGGTGATGCCCAAGTCATTGAACCAAGTTTTTAGACCCAGCGGGACCATAAAGACAGTGCTTTTGCCTGTGGCCTTGGCGCGTTCGTCCAGCTGGGCGACGCTGGCGCTGTCCAAGTGGTCGTAATGGTTGTGTGATATCAACACCACATCTATATGCGGCAAATCAGCCATGGCCACGCCAGGGGGCTGGGCACGTTTGGGGCCAAAAATCTGAACAGGTGAGGCGCGGTCTGAAAAGATGGGGTCGGTCATCACGTTCAAACCGCTGGCTTGCACCAAGGCGGTGGCGTGGCCTATCCATGTCACCGTGGGCAAGGATGGATAGCCCGCATAACCTGGATATGCGGTTTGAGACGATGCACTAGGCGTGAAACTGACGTTCTCAGTTTTAGCCTGAATCAGCGCCAGCTGGGGTTGCACGACAGGCGTGGGTTGCTGGATCGGTTTGGGCAGATCGCGCGCTTCCCATTGCCAACGCAGCAGATCGCCAAAGGATTTCTCGACCGCTTTTACGTAGTTGTTTTGAAAGCCGCTAGGGGTGTGGTGCGGTTTGCTGACGTCATAAACGGGGTTGGCATGGGAACTGGCGAAATACAGTATCGCTAATAAAATAATAGCTAATAATGCATATTTTACAGCGGCTACAGGATTTCTTTGCATTACAAAATCTCAGATTGCGTGCTCAGAATAAGTGATTTAAGACAGGTTTTAAGTGCGTTCATCGCACTAAGATCACGCATGCAATTGCAAGCCAACCCAATGCGAAGTTGAGTTGCACCATTTTTTGAATTTGACCCAAGCGCCGCCCTGCTTCTGGCCAGTCTGTAGCAGTTACCGCCAGCTTGAGGCGGCGAAACGGTCCAAAATAAAGATGGCCAAAAATGGCAAACATCAGCACGCCGATGCCCAGCATCAGATGCCAGCCCAGCGGTGCCGCTTTCATGCCAACAGCCATCAACATGCCAGTACCGGTGATCAATAAAACAGCAATACTCAACCACACCAGCAGGAAAAATCGGCCCATCGCCGTGGCCATCAAAGGCGCGCGAGTCGGGGGTTGTAAAAGCTGCATCGCCGCAGGGCGCAAAGCAAAGAGCATGAAGGTCATGCCCCCCATCCAGACAATGGCGGCAATCAGGTGCAGAAGCTTGGCAAGGAGATAAAGCATATGGAGAAACTTTCAAAAAATGAATATGCATTTTGCCCTTTTCAAGCCCAGCTTGGGCGCGGTAAGGCTATGCAAATGCCGAGTACAACACGAGGACTAGACTAGAGCACGGGTTTATACGTATAATGAGAGGCTTTACTGCTCGCTCGTTTGGTTAC
>CBDUEA010000115.1:0-6274 GCA_965365965.1 uncultured Polaromonas sp.
CAGGCAACAACATACGGTTCAACCAGCTGTGGATGATGCCGTCACCTGGACGCAAAGGGATACCACCACGGTCTGTCATAAACTCTGGCAACTCGTGGTGCATTTTCACATCGACAGGTTTCGGGTACGCTGCGGTGTGGCAGAAAGACTGCATCACCAAGTCAGCGCTGAAACCCAAGCAGGCCAGGTCTTTCAACTCGTCACGCGTCATCGGGCCAGTGGTGTCTTGTGAACCCACGCTGGTCATTTTTGGCTCGCAATACGTCCCTGGGCGAACACCTTGTTGATTGCCATTCACAACTGGCAAACCGCAGGCGCGACCGACCATTTTTTGCGCCAAGGTAAAGCCTTTTTTGGTATCCGTTGGCTTTCGCGGTAAACGGAACAGCGTCGATACAGGCAAGCCCAGTGCTTCACGCGCTTTGGACGTTAACCCGCGACCAATGATGAGCGGAATGCGGCCACCGGCACGCACTTCGTCAAACAACACATCGCTCTTCAATTTGAATTCGGCAATCACTTTGCCGTCTTTCAGTGCTTGGCCATCGTAGGGACGCAGCTCAACCACGTCGCCCATGTTCATGTTGCTCACGTCCAACTCAATCGGCAACGCGCCAGAGTCTTCCATGGTGTTGTAAAAAATGGGTGCAATTTTGCTACCCAAACACACACCGCCAAAACGCTTGTTAGGGACAAAAGGAATGTCTTCACCAGTGAACCACAGCACGGAGTTGGTCGCTGATTTGCGGCTAGAACCCGTACCCACCACATCACCCACGTAAGCGACCAAATTACCTTTGGCCTTTAGATCGTTGATGAACTTGACCGGGCCACGTTTGCCGTCTTCTTCTGGGACAATGCCAGGGCGTGCATTTTTGTGCATTGCCAAAGCATGCAACGGAATATCCGGACGGCTAAAAGCGTCAGGCGCAGGTGACAAATCGTCAGTGTTGATCTCCCCTTCCACCTTGAACACGGTCAAGGTGATGGACTTTGGCACTTCAGGGCGGCTGGTAAACCACTCCGCGTCGGCCCAGCTTTGCAGCACAGATTTGGCAAAGGCATTGCCTTGGTCGGCCTTTTCTTTGACATCGTGAAACTGGTCAAACATCAACAAGGTTTTCTTCAAACCTGCAGCGGCTTCTGCAGCCACAGCTGAGTCATCCAATAAAGCCACCATCGGGCCTATGTTGTAACCGCCAAGCATGGTGCCTAGCAGCGTTGTGGCTTGTGCTCGGCTGATCAACGCGCACTTTTCTGTACCCATAGCAACAGCTGCCAAGTAGCTGGCCTTGACTTTGGCGGCTGCATCTACGCCTGCTGGCACACGGTGGGTAATTAGTTCAACCAGCGTCGCTTCTTCGCCAGCAGGTGGCGCTTTGAGCAGTTCTATCAATTCTGCAGTTTGTTTGGCAGACAAAGGCAGCGGCGGAATGCCAAGTGCTGCGCGTTCTGCGACATGGGTTCGATAGGCTTGTAACATCTCAATCTCCTGGTTGCAATAAAAGTAATCGATAAAACTGTCATCTGGTCGCGGTAAAAGTCGCAACAGGTGTCAAATAGAATTTAAACCTTAAATAATACAATATTTAGGCTGTAGCCGGCGTATTTATTCAATAGTTAGCTATTTATTTAATAGTAAATAAACTTTAACATGATCTGTTATTTGGGTGAATCTAACAAACCAGGTGTTGCATTTCTCTTCATCGCCAAGGCCACGGCGGCTTGCGCATCATTGATGCAATCGTCAGCCAAACGAGCACCGAGCTTGTGGTTCATCATCATGGATTTGTTGGACATTTGCAGCCAGACTGCACCTTCTTTTTTGTCTTCTAAGCGGATCGCCCCTGTGGTCGTGACGACAGGAAACATGTGATAGGTGCGGTTTTTTAAGTTCACATTAAAGTAACCCGCTGATTTGCTGTCTGGTGTCAAAGTCACACCCACACCAGCTTCACAAGCTTGGCGCCCTGTATGCACTTGTGGCACCAATGCTAGCTGCGCAGTTGTTAACGGCAGCTCTGCTTCATCCGCTTGAGTAGTTTGTTCAACTTTTTGTTTGGCTTTTGCTTTCGCTTTGCTAGGGGTTGCTGACATGGCTGTCAGAGGCAAACTCAATACCAATGCAATCAAACTCAATGAGGTCAAAGATTTCATAGAGACTCCTGAAGTAATTCCAATAGATGATTTAACGACGCTCATAGTGGCATGCCAGACTCAAAATAAGCGGCAACGGGCTGACTCAGCTGTCGCCCCGTTTGATGGGCGCGCTCAAGTACGTGCCAATAGTAGCGGTAGCTGGCACGGTCATGCAATTTACTTTTGTAACTGATGGGTGCCCAATCTGCACCCGCACCAGCGGCAATGATCTCAGTGGCCGTTTCAATTTCTTGTTCACTGGGCGCAAAAGCCTTCAAAATAGGACGAATTTGGCTGGGATGGATGCTCCACATGCGTGTAAACCCAAACTCTTGGGATGCGCGGCCGGCAGCTGCACTGATGGCGGCCATGTCCGCAAACTCAGTCACCACACAATGCGACGGCACTTTGCCAAAGGCATGAGAGGCACTGGCAATGGCTAATTTGGCTCGAACCACCAACGGGTGCGTGAACTGGCCCGCAGACGTCATCGCACTTGATGGAATAGCACCAGCGTGGCTAGAGACAAAGTCCATCAAACCAAAACTGAGAGATTGGACACGCGGATGGGAGGCTATCTCAAACGCCCGATGAACGGCAGCAGGCGACTCAATCAAAACGTGAAGCGGTAAGGGTTTTATCTTTGCGGCTTGCGGATTATTTTGCTGTGCTTTGTCGATTAATTTAACAGCCAGTTCAACATCTGCTACCGATTCCACCTTGGGCACCATCGCATGGCACAACGATCGCCCCGCTTGACCCACGATGACTTCAATATCGGATGCAAAGGCCGGATGATCAACTGCATGGACCCTAGCAGCCACCCTTTGCAAAAACCTGTTTGCACTATTTTTAGAAGCAATCTGTGCTTGATTGGCAACGGCTACAACCATATGGGCATGGTCAATCTCACCACCTACAGGCGCACCGTCTTCGCAATCAAGCGTCACATCAAAAACGCAAGCACCAAACTCTTGGCTCATCTCTGCTTGCAATTGCAAGCTTTTAGTCATCCGCGCCTCTAAGCCGCAATAGTGATCACAAACGGGTAAAGTACCCGTCGCAGCCTGAGCGCCTAAAAGAATATCACGCGGATGAATCATGTCGACAATTACAGCAAGTGCGCAACGCCTTTTTGCTCTTCTTGCAGCTCAGCCAAGGTTTTGTTGATGCATTCTTGGCTGAACGCGTCGATAGGCAAGCCTTCAACCAATTTGTACTCGCCACCTTCGCAGGTCACAGCAAAACCAAACATCGTGTCTTTTGGAATACCGTATTGACCGTCTGATGGAATACCCATCGTGACCCACTTGCCGTTGGTACCCAAAGCCCAGTCGCGCATATGGTCGATAGCTGCGTTGGCTGCCGATGCAGCAGAAGATACGCCGCGCGCTGCAATGATGGCTGCGCCACGTTTGCCAACGGTTGGCAAGAAGGTGCTGGCATTCCAGTCTTGGTCGTTGATCATGTCTTTGACAGACTCGCCCTTGATGGTGGCAAAACGGTAGTCTGCGTACATGGTTGGTGAGTGGTTACCCCACACGGCCAATTTTTCAATGTCAGCCACGGCTTTGCCCGTTTTAGCCGCCAACTGTGACGCTGCACGGTTGTGGTCCAAACGCAACATGGCCGTAAAGTTTTTACGTGGCAAGTCTGGCGCGCTTTTCATAGCGATATATGCATTGGTGTTGGCTGGGTTGCCAACCACCAAAACGCGCACGTCACGACTGGCAACTGCGTTGAGTGCTTTGCCTTGAGCGGTGAAAATTTCAGCATTAACAGCGAGCAACTCAGCACGCTCCATGCCTGGGCCGCGTGGGCGTGAACCGATGAGCAAGGCGTAATCCACGTCTTTGAAAGCAGTCATCGGATCGCTGTGCGCTTCCATGCCCACCAAGAGTGGGAAGGCGCAATCTTGCAATTCCATCATCACGCCTTGTAAGGCTTGTTGTGCTTTTTCCATCGGTACTTCCAACAGACTCAGCACAACCGGCTGGTCTTTGCCCAACATTTCGCCCGACGCAATGCGAAACAAGATGGCGTAACCAATTTGACCTGCAGCACCAGTGACGGCTACACGAACGGGCTTTTTGCTCATAGAAAACTCCAAAAAAAAAGGGGATAACTGATTAAAAAAAGGAAAAGCACTAAAAACAACTTGCTAGTTTACTCTCGAAAACCCTAATTCGTCAATTTGTCTTATGTCTTATATAAGATATGATTGGCGGGATGTCACAAATCGAGATTCCCGCTACATTGAGGTCCAGCGAACCACCTGGTTTTTCAGAGTTGGCCACGCCTGCCTTCAGTCCTCTTTACCAACAAATCAAAGGGTTGATACTGCAAAGCCTGCAAGGCGGTGAATGGAAACCCGGCGAAGCCATCCCCAGTGAAATGGATTTGGCCGCACGCTTTCGCGTCAGCCAAGGCACCATGCGCAAGGCTATTGACGAGTTGGCGGCTGAGAATTTGCTGATCCGTCGCCAAGGCAAAGGCACTTTTGTCGCAACACATGCCGAGACACATGTGCAATATCGCTTCCTCAAACTCGTGCCCGATGCGGGTGACCAGAGCAGCGAGGGACCAGCAGACCGTCACATTGTGGAGTGCAAGCGCATCCGAGCCAACGCAGAGATTGCCAAATTACTGCATTTACGTACAGGCGACCCTGTGCTTCAGGCGCAGCGTGTGCTGTCATTTGCGGGCGTACCCACCATTTTGGAAGATATTTGGCTACCTGGAGGACCCTTTAAAGGCCTTACTGCTGAGCGTTTGGCACAATATAACGGCCCCATGTATGCCTTGTTTGAGACTGAATTTGGTGTCCGTATGGTTCGCGCAGCAGAAAATATCCGCGCCATCAAACCCGATTCAGAACAGTGCGCTTTGTTGAAGATAAGCTCCGATACACCTTTGTTGAGTGTGGAGCGCCTTGCTTATACTTATAACGACATGCCGATGGAGCTGCGCAGAGGCTATTACCGCACGGAAACCCATCATTACAGGAATGAGCTGAACTGAAAAAAGTCTATACATATTCGATTAGCTCAACCATTATTTGCAATTTTCACGTCAGCTTGTTGCGGTGCAATAGAATTCGGTATTAACCCGCATATTCAATACAAAATGTTGCAAAATACCGGATTATGAATTTTTGGTTGTAATTACAAAGAAAATAGTTTCCCAAAAGCTTTTCCTACGCATCTTTCCCAGTGACCTTTTGAAAGTAACTTCATGACTGAATCAACCACAGCGACCAAGCCTAAACGGCCCGAGTTTCGAAACATCAATGCCTTCAAAGACCTGACAACCTACCGCATGACGCCTTCTGCTTGGGTGTCCATCTTGCACCGTGCCAGTGGTGCCATCATGTTTTTGCTGATGCCTTTCATCATTTGGATGTTTGATAGCTCGCTAAGCTCTGAAATTTCTTTTGCCAAATTCAGCAACATTTTTAGCAACGGTGCTGGTTTTGTACCGGGATGGTTCTTCAAACTGATTGCCTTGGCCTTGATTTGGGCTTACTTGCATCATTTATTTGCTGGTGTGCGTCATCTGCGCATGGATTTGAACCATGACAAAACAACGAAAGAATATGGCAAATCCACTGCACTCATTGTTTTGGTATTGAGCATAGGCCTGACTTTCGTCTTGGCCCTCAAACTGTTCGGTGTGTATTGAACTGGCTTCAATCGTCACCCTGAAAAAATAATTAGCAAGAAATAAGGAATAACAACATGGCAGTAAATTATGGTTCAAGGCGCATTGTTGTAGGTGCGCATTATGGTGCCCGCGACTGGGCCGCCCAACGCATCACCGCAGCACTCATGGCGATCTTCACCCTTTTGGTGCTGGGTCAAGTCATCTTTAACAAAGGTCCCATGGGTTACGAGAAATGGGCGGGTATTTTTTCCACACAGTGGATGAAAACGCTCACTTTTGTCGTCATTATTTCTTTGCTGTACCACGTGTGGATCGGCATGCGTGATATTTGGATGGATTACATCCAACCCGTTGGCATCCGTTTGCTGCTGCAAGTATTCACCATCGTTTGGCTCGTCGCATGTGCGGGCTGGGCCATTCAAGTTCTCTGGAGACTGTAAGTCATGGCTATCATTTCCCCTAACCCTACGCT
>CBDUEA010000116.1:0-6265 GCA_965365965.1 uncultured Polaromonas sp.
CTTGTAACCCGTATCAGGCATGTCGCTGAGCAGCATCTCCAAAACCATCTTCTGACTTTTAACGGCACGTTCGCTGGTCGATTTGACGTCCATGCCGGCGGTGACATTGCGGCAGCAGCTCGGTGCCAAAGTGCGCTCGCCATTGATTTCCACCACGCAAGCTCGGCAGTTGCCATCGGCGCGGTAACCGGGTTTGTAGCAAAGATGGGGGATGTCCACGTCGTGGCGCTTCGCCGCTTCAATGATGGTTTCGCCTTCATAAGCGTCGATAGCTACGCCATCGAGCTTAAAGTTGACCAATTGCGGCATGATTTCAATTAATTTGGCAGGTGCGTTCATGCGACTACCTCTCCTTTTAATCCTGATGTTCCGGAGATTTCATGGGCAAAGTATTTCTGAATGCTGCGCACCGGGTTGGGTGCGGCTTGGCCGAGGCCACAAATGGAGGCATCCGTCATCACCACGTTCAAATCTTCCAGAGTCTCGTTGTCCCATACAGCAGCTTCCATCAACCGTGCCGCTTTGGCCGTACCCACGCGGCATGGCGTGCATTGACCACAGCTTTCATGCTCAAAAAAACGCATCATATTGAGCGCTGCATCACGGGCCTTGTCATGTTGGCTCAACACAATCACCGCGGCAGAACCAATAAAACCGCCGTGCGGCTGCAGCGTGTCAAAGTCCAAAGGGACGTTAGCCAAGCTGGCCGGGAAAATGCCGCCTGAAGCACCGCCAGGCAGATAAGCGTAAAGCGTGTGCCCCGCCAACATGCCGCCACAGTATTCTTCAATCAGCTCTAGCAGGGTGATACCAGCGGGGGCAAGTTTGACCCCCGGGTAGTTGACGCGACCGCTCACGCTGAAGCTGCGTAAACCTTTGCGTCCATTGCGGCCAAAGCTGCTGAACCATTGCGGCCCTAACTGAACAATGTCACGCACCCAATACAGCGTTTCAAAATTGTGCTCCAGCGTTGGGCGACCAAACAAACCCACTTGGGCGATGTAAGGCGGTCGCATGCGTGGTTCACCGCGCTTGCCTTCAATGCTTTCGATCATGGCGGATTCTTCGCCACAAATATAAGCACCCGCACCACGACGTAATTCAATTGTGGGTAATTTACCAAGCAAAGCCGCTGGTGGCTGGGCGATTAATTTAGCCAGCTCAGCCGTCAACAAACGTCGGCAATCATGGTATTCATCACGCAGGTAAATGTAGCAAGCGTCAATGCCAACGGCTAGGGCGGCGACCAGCATGCCCTCTAAAAATCGATGCGGATCACGCTCTAAAAAAGTACGGTCTTTGAAGGTGCCTGGCTCGCCCTCGTCGATATTCACGGCCATCAGCTTGGGTGCTGGCTGGTCGCGCACGATGCGCCACTTGCGTCCTGCAGGAAAGCCTGCACCACCCAAACCACGCAATCCCGAATCTTCCATCGCTTTGATGACGACCTCAACCTCCTGAGTGCCCGCAGCAAGGCTACCAGCCAGAGCGTAACCGCCGTTGGCCAAGTAGGTAGCGTAGTCTGTATAAGCTGGTAAAACCTGTGCGTCTGGCTCGTTGGCACGTGGAGAGATGCTTTTTTCGGTAAACTTGTTAACTATAAAATTAGTAGCTGATTGTTGAATATTTACGCCGGCTAGAGCCAAATTAATGGTATTTACAACCTTTTCGGACGTAGCGTAGGGTACGCTGGTTTGATGCACACTGACCGCAGGTGCCTGTTCGCAGCGGCCAATACACGGTGCGGGGATGACCCGCACATCATCGCGTCCCAAAATAGCAGGTAAGCGTTTGAGTAAGTCTTGTGCGCCAGCCAACTCACAGGACAATCCCTCACAAACGCGGATGGTCAAGGCAGGTGCGGTGCCATCGACGTTGAGCTCACCTTCTGTGACGCCCTTGACCACTTCAAAGTGGTGATAAAACGTCGCCACCTCGTACACCTCGGCCATCGGAATATTCATTTCCTTGGCCAAGGCGACGAGATGTCGCTCATGCAGGCAACGGTAGGCATCGTTGAGTAAATGCAGGTTTTCAATCAGCAAATCCCGTCGGTAGCCACCTTCAGGCTTCTCGCCAATCAGGCTAACAACTTCACGACAAGAAACGTCATCTGCTTGGCGACCTTTAAGCTTGCTTTTCCGGCGAATACGCTCGCGCAACTGGTCTGGGGTTGCTAAAAGGACGGGGGTCACTGATTTCATGCAAATACTCTGTCAAATTTACGAAAAAGACTAAATTCAGTTCAAAAACTTAGACACGCTTAGCAAGGTTCTGTAAACACCCCAAGCCAATGGAATACCCACCGCTGCCCAGGCCAAGTAAACAAAGGCTGGATTGACCGCGCCACCCGTGCCAGAGCCTGAGCCGACTTCAGAGGCTACGGCTTTGTCATGCGCCAAACGACGTTCTTCGGCCAATTCAGCATCCGTCATGAACCATTTGTCAGCAAGCGGTTTGACCATCAAATTACAAATCAAACCAATGACCAACATGCCCGTCAAAATATACATGGTTTGGTTGTACACCTGTTCGCGCGGTATGCCAAGACCCAGCTGATAATCGCGCATGTAGTTCACCACCACTGGGCCCAATATACCGGCTGTCGCCCAAGCGGTGAGCAAGCGTCCATGAATCGCACCCACCATTTGCGTGCCAAAAATATCTGCTAGATAGGCAGGCACAGTCGAGAATCCTCCACCATACATGCTCAAAATAACGCAAAAGGCAGCTACAAACAGGGCAATGCTGCCAGCGCGAGCGCTGGATGGCACTGAAAAGTACAAAGCGCCACCCAAGATAAAGAACACCACGTAAGTCAATTTGCGACCTAATTTGTCAGACAAACTCGCCCAGAAAAAGCGACCACCGATGTTGAACAAGCTCAGCAGGGCGGTAAAGCCAGCAGCGGCGCCGGCAATGGCGGTCAATTGGACTTTATCCAGTTCGCCAAACTTCTTGGCCACACCTATCAAGCTGCCACCAAACACTTCTTGCAGCATCGGTGAAGCGACACCAATCACACCAATGCCCGCGCTCACGTTCATGGTCAGCACCATCCAAATCAGCCAAAACTGTGGGATACCCCAAACCTTGTTCACATGCACGTGGCGTTGTGTGATCATGGCGTTGTTGGCTTGCGCAGGTGGCGGGGTCCAACCTGCAGGTTTCCAACCTGTTGGTGGAACGCGGTAACTCAAAGCACCACCCATCATGAAGATAAAGTAAATCACAGCCATCACCACGAAGGTTTGCATCACGCCTACATCCGTTGGCGTGGCGAAATTTTTCATCAGCTCAGCAGCCAGTGGCGACCCAATCATTGCACCACCGCCAAAACCCATGATCGCCATACCGGTCGCCATGCCACGACGGTCTGGAAACCATTTGATCAAAGTCGACACGGGGGAGATATATCCTAATCCAAGCCCAATGCCACCGATCACGCCAGAACCCAGCAACATCAACCAAAATTGGTGGGTGTAAATGCCAAAAGCTGAAATCAACATGCCGCCGCACCAGCAAACTGCCGACACAATACCTGCTTTGCGGGGGCCAGCGTGCTCCAGCCAACCGCCCCAGACGGCAGCGCTGATACCCAGTAGCACGAAGAATAAGGTGTACATCCAACCCAAGGTCGAGATTTGCCAATCGCAGGTGGTGGTGAAAAGCTGCGCAAAAAAACCAACTTCTGGCCCACATTTGACACCTATGGCCTTAGAAAGCGGCAACCAAAACACTGAAAAACCATAAGCCATACCAATACACAGGTGAATCGCCAATGCCGCAGGTGGCACTAACCATCGGTTGAACCCTGGCCCCGCAATAATGCGCTCCTTATCTAGAAATCCTGACATACACGTCTCCTTGTTTTAATTGAATCGGCAAAATGCCACAAGCGGACGCAGTGTCGTTGGCAAATACATCACAGGTCAAATTGAATCGAAACATGCGCTCATTCAAAAAACAAATGGTGCAGTGCACCATTGTCTCTAGAATTTGAGGTGGGTCTGATTAGTTATGCTGACAGCAAACCCGTGTGCGCCGCGACATGCCTCAACCAAGCAGCGTCTTGTGCCAGCATCGCAGCGGCTTCTTGCGTGCGCGATGTGCGCAAGCTTTCTGGCATCATGAAGCCTACAGGCGTCAGCACTTCAGGACCATGCAAGGGCAAGGCCTCCAGTTCCGAGTAGCCTCGCACGGTATCGATCAAAGCGCCCGGCATGATGCTGCACACCTCACCTGCCACCACGGACAAAGCCAAGGTCAAAATCGAGTTAGTTTCAATGATGGGTTTCACCACAACACCCGCTTTTAAGAACGCAGTGTCCACGATAGCTCGGTTGTGCATATCAGGTGTCAACAAGCACAGCGGCAATTTGGCGGCTTCTTGCCATGAAATTTTGGCGCCAATTTTTAACCCAGCGCGGTTGTTTTGAGGCGCTAGTGAGGCAGTCTTGTCAGCTGCAACCAGTTTGCGAACTAAAAAATAATGTTCTGTATATTGCGCCATGCTGCGCAAGCGCAAATGCTGGGTTTGCAGTCGGTCGGTGTAGCCTAAGCCTAAGTCAAGTGAGAGTTTCTCCAAACCTTTTTCGATCTCATCAGACGTCATAGACATCACGCTGGGGGTAATTCCTGGATGCTTGGCTTGCAACATCGCCGCAAAACGCCCGGCAATCGGCACCGCAGTGGGTACCGCCCCGATGACGAGCTTGCCCGTTGGCTGGCCAGCAATGCTGCTCAAATCTTGCTGCAACATCTCGCGCTCGCTGAGCATGCGCTGTGCACTGGCCAACACCCGTTCACCTTCAGGCGTTAAACCGACAAAGACGCGCCCACGGTTGATGATGGTCGTGCCAAACTCCTGCTCCAAGGCGCGCAAAGCGTTCGACAAAGCCGGCTGCGTGATGTGGCATGCCAACGCAGCTCGCCCAAAATGCTTGTGTTCATCTAAAGCAACCAAATAGCGCAAAGAGGCGAGTAGGTTCATGGCATGGGGCTGGTGTTTGAAGGAAATACAAGAGAATTGAACAAGTTACTTTAATGAGCAGTTTGGCGCCACTCCACCGAATAATGATTAGAAGTGTATCGACAACCCATAAAATAGCAGATTAGATCCAAAAAAGAATCCTTGTTATGTCCGCTCCACGCCAACTATTCGTCACCACCGCACTTCCCTACGCCAATGGCAACTTCCACATCGGCCACATCATGGAGTACATCCAGGCTGATATTTGGGTGCGCTATCAAAGAATGCAGGGTCATGCGGTTAATTTTGTTGGCGCTGACGACACCCACGGCGCGCCCATCATGATCGCCGCTGAAAAGGCCGGTAAAACACCCCAGCAGTTTGTAGCTGACATCGCCGCTGGTCGCAAACCGTATTTAGACGGTTTCCACATCAATTTTGACAATTGGCACAGCACTGATGCGCCTGAAAACCACGAGTTGGCGCGTCAAATCTACCGCGACTTGCGTGACCTGCCGGCAGACAAGGGCGGCACACTGATTGAATCCAAAACCATTGAGCAGTTTTTTGACCCCGCAAAAAACATGTTTTTGCCTGACCGCTACATCAAAGGCGAATGCCCCAAGTGCCACAGCAAAGACCAGTATGGCGACAACTGCGAGAACTGCGGCGCGGTGTACGCACCGACGGACTTGATCAACCCATATTCGACCTTGTCTGGCGCGAAGCCAGAGTTGAAGAACTCTGAGCACTTTTTCTTCAAACTCTCAGACCCGCGTTGTGTTGAGTTTTTAGAGTCTTGGCTGCAACGCGTGGATGCGACTGGCAAATTGGTCATGCAGCCTGAAGTAGTCAACAAGGTCAAAGAATGGTTTTCTGTCCGTACCAACTCCGATGGCAGCACCTCTGAAGGGCTAGGCGACTGGGACATTTCCCGCGACGCGCCATACTTTGGTATTGAAATTCCTGATGCGCCGGGCAAATACTTCTACGTTTGGCTAGACGCACCGATTGGTTACTTGGCCTCGCTTAAAAACCTGCTGTCCAAGCGCGGCGAGATCAAAACCGACGCAGATTTTGACGCTTACATGGCGAATCCGAACCTGGAGCAATACCACTTCATTGGTAAAGACATCGTCACTTTCCACACCCTATTTTGGCCGGCCATTCTGCATTTCAGTGGCCGCAAAGTGCCCAATAACGTGTTTGTTCATGGTTTTTTAACCGTCAACAACGGCGAAAAAATGAGCAAAAGCCGGGGTACGGGGCTGGATCCGCTCAAGAACCTGAGTT
>CBDUEA010000117.1:0-6191 GCA_965365965.1 uncultured Polaromonas sp.
ATGCACGCACCGCGTGGTCTGCCGCAATTGCCGCTGCGCCAGTCGGCAAACCAGCTGATGCTGCTACCGCTTTGTTGCGTTTAGAGATGGCTGCTGAGTTGCCAACGCCTGCCGATCACTTGGCTGAGCGCCGCAACCTGCAACTGCAATTGTTGACTAAACGGAACGACCCCGCACCCGCGCAAACGTGGACGCAAGACGCGGCCAAAGTTCTGGCCAGCGCATTTGACGATGCTGCGGCGCGCCGTGTGCAAAACGTGCTGAAAGTCCTGTTGAAGCGTTGAATAGGCTAAACGTATCAAGCAAACACCGCAGCCACCCATGAAGTCCACGCAGCCCAGCAGCATGCTGCAGGCTGCTTTGAGGTGGCCAGCATGGATGGGGTGGGTGGTCGTTTTCTTGGCGTTTTGTTTGGGCATTGCGACTGATGCCGTAGGTTCTGCCGACCACACCGTCAATATCCTTGCACCACCGCTGTTGCTGCTGATGGTGTGGAATCTTGTCGTTTATGGCTTGATTGTCTTGAATACGTTGTTCAAGTCTCGGCACTTCAAACTGCCAAAATTGGACCAAACCGAGGCCTTGGCCTTGGCGCGTGGTACCACGGTCATGCACTGGGGAGCCGCAGCATTAGCTTTGGGTGCATTGCTGGCGATGTATTGGCGTGGCTTGGTGTTTGACTACCAAGCGCTGTGGCAAAGCACCTTCTTATCAGCAGCAACGGCGCATCAGTTGGTACACGCCATTCTTACGCCAGCGGCTTGGCTGGGCAGTTTGTTGGGTGGATCGGCTTTGCCGGATTTAGCTAATTTTGAGCTGCTGCGTGCGCCAATTGCACAGGGTCAAGGTGTGCAGGGTGAAAATGCCGCGCGTTGGATTCATTGGTATGCCATCACGGTGTTTTTGGTTGTGTTGCTACCGCGCAGTCTGCTGGCGCTGTGGTCGTATCGTACAACGCGGCAACTGCAAGGTGTGCAAGGTGTAAAAGGGTCGCAAGCGAGCCTGACCCCAAAATCACCCCTCGCACCGCCGCCTTCGTATGATGAAACCGCCTACAGCGCTGTACAGACCATCGCGTTGAGTCTCATCGCGCACACCAACGTTGGCAAAACCACCTTGGCGCGCACACTGTTGGGACGCGATATTGGCGAGGTGCGGGATGCTGAGCATGTAACACACACAGCAGAGCGACACGTGTTGGTGCAAGCGCCGTATGCCGATGTGTTGGAACGACTTGAGCTGTGGGACACGCCAGGTTTCGGCGACAGTGAGTTGCTGGCTAAGCGCCTTTCACAAGCGGGTAACCCCATTGCTTGGTTTTTATCGGAAGTCTGGGACCGGTTGCAAAATCGCGCCTTTTGGTACAGCCAACGTGCGGTGCGGCATATTTTGGACCAATCGGATGTGGTGCTGTACCTCGTCAACGCCTCTGAAGCACCGGCGGATGTGGCTTATTTAGATGCTGAGCTGAAGGTGTTGGACTTGATCTGTAAGCCGGTCATCGTGTTGCTGAACCAAGTCGGCCCACCTGCAACGCCTGAGCAAACGAGCACACAACTTCAGCATTGGCGTGAGCGCATTGGCCCGAAGCACATGGTCAAAGAGGTGTTGCTGCTTGATGCTTTTACCCGCTGCTGGGTGCAAGAGGGACGTTTGCTGCAAACTGTTGCTCAAGTTCTGCCAAAGCGTCATGCCATGATGGAGCGGCTCAGCGCGGCTTGGCAGGATCGTAACGTGCAACGTTGGCAATCATCCATGCAGGTGCTGGCACAGCGCTTGAGCCGTGCCGCCTTAGACCGTGAGGTGATTGCCGGTGTGGGTTGGACGGGCAAGTTGGTCGAGGCCGGCGCAGCTTTGGGTAATGTGATCGTCGGGGCGATGGGTTTGCGGCGTGAGGGTGCGCAAACGCCGAAAGAACAAGCCATGACGCGCTTGGCACAGCGCTTGGATGTCGATATCCGCAGCAGTACCGATGCGTTGATTGCATTGCATGGCTTGGATGGTCAGGCGTCCAAGCTGGTGTTGACCCGTTTGGCAGAACACTATGCCTTGCAAGTCCCTAAAAGCGAAGGTAAAGCGGCGTTATGGGGCGGGGTGGTGACGGGTGCCTTGGCGGGCCTGAAGGCAGATATTTTGAGCGGTGGTTTGACCCTGGGTGGCGGTATGTTGGCCGGTGGCGTGCTGGGCGCACTGGGTGCAGCGGGGTTGGCGCGGGGCTACAACCTAGTGACAGGGGTTGACGTACCCACCTTGGCTTGGACACCGGAAGTGTTGGATGAACTGGTCAAGTCGGCCTTGCTGGGTTACCTCACGGTTGCACACTTTGGCCGAGGCCGTGGTGCGTGGACGGCCACTGAGCCGCCCGCATTTTGGTTGGAGCGCATTGAGGTTGCCCTAGCCAGCGAGATTCATCACTTGCACGAGCTTTGGAACGATGGAAAAAATGCAGATACCACTGGCGACTTGCGTTTACTGGTGGATGTGGATTTGAGCAGGCAATTGCAAGCTTTGTTGATGCAAATCAGCCAAACGCTGTTGCAGAGCTTGTATCCTGATGTGAAGCAAGTATGGATTCATAAAATTGCATCCAAACGCGCTTGAACCTCACTAAGTCCATCGATATGACTCAAAAACCGCCTCATTTCATGGTTGTTGGCGCCGGTATTGGCGGCTTGGCCGCCGCGCTGGCGCTGGCTCGTATAGGTATCAAAGTCACTGTTTTAGAGCAGGCTGATGCTTTTGGCGAAGTTGGTGCGGGCGTCCAAATGAGTCCCAATGCTTTTGGCGTGTTGTCTGACTGGGGATTGAGCGAGTCGCTGCGTAAAGTGGCCAATTTTCCACAAGCGATGCAAGCGCGTGATGCAGCCACCAACAAATTGATTGGTCAGTTGGAGTTGGGCGACACAGCACCGAGACACTATGGTTTTGAATACGCCACGATTCATCGTGCTGACTTACATCGCGTTTTACTTGCAGCTGTAGCCGAGCAAAAACATGTGCGTTTACATTTGAACGCAAAAATTGTGAACCTCAGTGAAACGCCAACAGCGGTGACAGTAACGACCGAGCAGGGCGACCTCTATACAGCAGATGCTTTGGTTGGTTGCGACGGTTTGTGGAGTCAAGTACGGCAGCATGTGCTGTCTGAGACAGCCTTGGCGAAGTCGCCTTTGGTGACGGGTTGCATCGCTTGGCGGGCGCTGTTACCGATGGACCTGGTGCCCGTAGAGCTGCGCAATGATGTCGTCACGGCTTGGATGGCACCCAGCATGCACACCATTGCGTACCCTGTGCGACGCAGTCAGTTTTTAAATTTGGTGGTGGTGACTGAAGACGATATGCCATATCAAACACCTAATCCCCAAAGCTGGAGTCGTGACGCGAATGGTTTAAGTCCGCTTAACGTGATTAACAATGGTCTGCAGCCAGGGAATGGATTGCATAGTTCACTATCAAATTTATTTAAAGTGGTGACGCAGCCGGAAGGTGACGGTTGGACACGTTGGACCTTGTTTGACCGCGACCCCATGGGTTCTAGCTTAGAAATGGCAAACCCAGCCCATCCCTTGATTGCTTTATTGGGGGATGCCGCGCATCCGATGCGTCCTTTCTTGGCCCAAGGCGCAGCCATGGCGCTGGAAGATGCAAAAGCCTTAGCAGAGGCTGTTCAGGAATACATCGATGATTTGCCATCCGCTTTGCAGCTATACGCTCAAAATCGGTGGCAACGCAATGCACGCGTGCAAGCGCGCTCACGCCGTAGCGGTGAAATTTTTCATTTGGCGGGTCCGATGCGCTTGGCACGCAATGCGGCCCTGTTTTTGCTTGGAAGCCGCGTGATGGACCTCCCTTGGTTGTACGAGGGTGAGTAAAATTTAGAAAAATACCGTTGCGTGTGGCTAGATGCGGTCGTTATCGAGCGCTTTTGCAGCATTTTGTTGACGCTTACCACAAGTTAATGGCGTCAATCGGTCTGTCAGAGACGGTAGAATCAACGTTTTAACAGCCTGCCACAAATTGCCATGTCCGCTTGGGTGCTTCCAGACCACATTGCCGATGTTCTGCCGTCCGAGGCCAGGCACATCGAAGAACTACGACGCAGTTTGCTCGATACCGCCCGCAGCTATGGCTACGAGCTGGTAATGCCACCGATGTTGGAGCATCTTGAATCGCTCTTAACCGGTACGGGCGAAGCCTTAGACTTGCAAACCTTCAAATTAGTCGACCAGCTTTCGGGCCGTACCCTGGGTTTACGGGCAGACACCACGCAGCAAGTCGCGCGGATTGACGCGCATTTGCTCAACCGTGCAGGCGTGACCCGCTTGTGCTACTGCGGCCCCGTGCTGCACACTCGGCCAAACCGCCCCCATGCCACCCGCGAGCCGCTGCAGTTTGGCGCAGAAATCTATGGCCATGCCGACCGTGAGGCCGATTTAGAGGCGCTGCTACTAGCGCTTGATTGTCTCAAAGTTGCCAAAGTTGAAAAGTTAAGCGTCGACATGTCAGACGCGCGCATCGTGCGCTATTTACTCTCAGAAGCCAGCCTACAAACCACCTTGCCAGCCGCGCATTTGAGCCAAATTCATGCCGCTTTGGCCGCTAAAGATGGCAGCGAATTAGCGGGATTGACCAAATCCTTCCCAGCCGCTGCGCGCAACAGCTTGTTGGCGTTGGTCCAGCTGTATGGTGATGCCAAGGTCTTGGATGAAGCAGAAAAAGTGTTGCAGCCGGCAATTCCAATTAGTCGGGCGCTCCTAAATTTGAAGTGGCTGGCGACTCAATTAGGGGATGTCAAAGTCACTGTCGACTTGGCAGACCTCAGTGGTTACGCCTATTACAGTGGCGCACGTTTCGCTATTTACGCCGCTGGCGCACCTGACGCTTTGGCCCGTGGTGGTCGGTATGACGAAGTAGGCGCGGTGTTTGGTCGAAATCGTCCAGCCGTCGGTTTCAGCTTAGATGTCAAAGAAGTCGGCAGCGGTGTTGCACCGCGTCCGCTCAAGGCCGCTATTCGCCCGCCTGGGGGTGAATCAGCTTCTTTGCACGCAGCCATCACCCTCTTGCGTCAAGCAGGTGAAACCGTGGTTTGCGTGCTGCCTGGCCATGAGAGCGAAGTGGATGAATTTGATTGCGACCGTGAATTGGTTGAAGTCACCGGTTTGTGGGCTGTGCAAGCGTTGAGCGCTTGATGGTTTTTGAGCCAAGTCCCGCGTATTTTTTAGATATTTTGTTAAGTTTGTTAATTTACTGCAGATAGAGAACATTGAAGCCATGAGCAATATAGTCAAGCAAACAGGTAAGAACGTCGTCGTTGTCGGTACCCAGTGGGGCGATGAAGGCAAAGGCAAACTGGTCGATTGGTTGACCGAAAGTTCTGGTGGCGTGGTGCGTTTCCAAGGCGGTCACAACGCTGGTCACACCTTGGTCATCAACGGCGTGAAAACAGCGTTGAACCTGATTCCCAGCGGCATCATGCGTCCGGGCGTCAAGTGCTACATCGGCAATGGCGTGGTGCTCAACTGCGCACATTTGTTCAAAGAAATCGCAGGCTTAGAAGCCATTGGCGTTGAAGTGCGCTCCCGCCTGCGCGTGAGTGAGGCTTGTCCACTGATTTTGCCTTTCCATGAAGCCATCGACGTGGCCCGTGAAGTAAAACGCGGCAGCACAGGTGCTGAAAAAATTGGCACCACCGGCAAAGGCATTGGCCCTGCCTACGAAGACAAAATCGCCCGCCGTGCCCTGCGGGTACAAGACTTGAAGCACCCCGAGCGTTTTGCCGCCAAGCTGCGTGAACTCCTAGATCTGCACAACCATGTGCTGACCACCTATTTAGGCGCTGAAGCCTTGGCGTTTGAGCCGATTTACACGGATGCAATGAAGCAAGCCGAACTCATCAAGCCGCTGATGGCAGATGTCTCCCGCGAGCTGAATGAAGCACACAAAGCCGGCGTTAACTTGTTGTTTGAAGGCGCGCAGGGTACTTTGTTGGACGTGGACCATGGCACGTACCCCTTCGTGACCTCCAGCAACACGGTGGCCGGTAATGCTGCGGCAGGTACAGGTGTTGGCCCGGGTTTGCTGCACTACATTTTGGGCATCACCAAAGCCTATTGCACCCGCGTCGGTGGCGGCCCGTTCCCAACCGAGCTGGAATGGCAAAAAGAAGGTACACCGGGCTACCACATGAGCAC
>CBDUEA010000118.1:0-6185 GCA_965365965.1 uncultured Polaromonas sp.
GGTTGATACGTGCCTAAACCCCCGCCTTCAACCATGGCTGGGCCTCCCATGCCGATGTTGCTGTTGTCTGTGGCGATGATGACGTCGCAGCACCCCAAGAGCGCGGCATTGCCCGCAAAGCAGCGTCCAGCAGCGATGCCAATGACAGGAACGTGCCCATGGAGGCGTGCAAAACGGGCAAAGGTGCTGACGTGTAAACCGGCCACGATGGGCATGTCGGTATCACCCGGTCGACCGCCACCGCCTTCAGCAAACAAGACGACAGGCAGTTTGTTTTGTAGCGCAATGCCAAGCAAGCGGTCTGTTTTTTGATGGTTACGCATGCCTTGCGTACCCGCTAAAACGGTTGCGTCATAGGCCATGATCACGGTCTTTGCGCGCTCAGTACCGACTTGCGCGCTGTTGATGCTGCCAATGCCTGTCACCATGCCATCAGCGGGTGTGTTGGCGATCAAATCGGCATGGCTGCGACGACTGCGCTGTGCGGCGACCGCCAAAGCGCCGAATTCGATAAAGTCGCCCGCGTCACACAAGTCGGCGATGTTTTCTCTGGCTGTACGCATGCCCAAGGCATGTCGCTTTTTGACAGCTTCTTCTCGGGCATCATCCCGCGTAACAGCATGTCGTTGTAGGACTGCTTGTAAGTCGGGGCGCAGCTTGGAGGCCATATTTGCCGCTGCAGTCTGTGTTGTAGAACTACTTTGCGGATCTGGTTGGCGTGCTGTATGAAAATGACGCTCTAAAATTAGCAGCAGATCATCGGAGTTTACGGTTTCTCCAGTGTTGATCAACACTTCTTTAACGGTGCCATTGGAATGAGCCAGAACCTCATGCTCCATCTTCATGGCTTCAAGTATGACGAGTACGTCTCCTGCTTGCACGGTGTCGCCAACCTTGACCAACCATTGCACAATTTGTGCTTGCATGGGCGCGTGAATATGAATCATAAATAGGGTCTGCTACGTTACATCATCGTACAAATTTTTAACGTTTTATGTCTTTGACCGCGTGTAAAAAGGCGCTTTGATTGCAGTTTACTGTCAAGTGTTGGTAGTTTTTTTGGTTTCCGAAGAACCAAGCTGTATGGAAACTGCGGTACCACGTCCTAAGCGGGAACGCATCTTGAGCTCATAGCCCAAGAGGTCAGTCAGCTGCGTGACGATGGCGAGACCTAAACCAAAACCATCACTGGTGCCAACATTGGCGGAGCCTTTGTAGAACTCACGAAACACCAACTCTTGCTGATCTGGTGCAATGCCGACGCCCGTGTCCCATACTTCAAAACCGATGCCATGGTTTGTGTTTCTGCAGGCGATCAGGACGCCCCCCACATGCGTGTATTTGATGGCATTTGAAATTAAATTGCCCAGAATCCTCTTGAGTAGGATGGGATCAGTCCAAATCTCAACTTGATCTGTTTGTCCATTTTTATTCTCTTTTGAGAACTTATGTATACGAAAATCTAGTTGTTTGGCTTTGGCCAAGGGCATATATTGCACGGCCAAATCGTCCATCAGAGATTGAACATTGAGGTGACTCAGATTCGCGCTGATTTGTCCTTCAGCGAGCTTTGCCATATCGAACAGAGAGTCAAACAAGGCAATCACCGCTTTGGTGGCGGCAGAGATCTTAGGGCTCAATTCTCGCGTGGCATCTGGTTCATTCATCAACCAATCGGCATAAATGTCTAAAGCCAAGACGGGTTGACGCATATCGTGCGCGGCGCTGGCTAACAGGCGGTTTTTGGTAGCCACGGCAGACAAGGCGGCTTCACGCTGTTGTGTGAGCGACTGGATCAAACTCTTGTTGCGGTGTTGCAGTTTTAAAGTTTTTGTATAGGTTTGGTTCAAGCGTTCGCCCACCCGCTTCAATACCAGAACAAAGACGATCACCATCACGATGAACCAAATTTGAGCCGAATCAATTTCAAAGTTACGATCAAAGACAACTTGAGTTGCCACAGAGCCAAGCAGGCCCAAAGCGTAAGCAATTAAAAAACTTTTAAGTAATCGAAGGTGATTTGATAAATAAGTCGTTGAGAAAATGCCATACATAGCGACGATAAGCAAACAAAACGAGGCGATGTTGGGTGGCAATTTGTCATAAAACAGATAGGCAGAAATACTCCAAAAAAATCCGATAAGGGGGACTAAATAACCATATCTGCTAAAGAAAACAACACGCGCTTCTTTATTTCGGCGAATTTCACCGGTCCTGTAACCGCTTAAAAAAAAGACGCGAAACAAACTGAGCAAGGTGTTTAGGACAAACCAAGCTAGCAACAAAGGTGTTGAGGTATGCCCGTACATCATGGCCACCATCAAAGACATCGCTGCAAACGCCAGCAGCTGTGTTTCCACAACCTTGGCCATGAGCAGATGAATCGACTCAGACTCGACCCACTGAGCTTCAGCGTGTGTCAGGTGGATCGACGTGCTAGCAGTTTTCATCGCAGAAGTGTACTGCAGACGGCAAGCGCACCGGCAGACACCCTGGAAAGCGTTGGCGAGTGCTTAATTCAAAAACCGAGGCTCGGGAACTTGTGAGTTTTAAGCACTCGGTATCTCAAGAAAGTTTAAGCAGCGACCTGAATGCCTGGCTTGCTCGTTGATGTGTGGGCCTGAATCGCGCTGGGCGCATTCGCAGTAGAAGCCGCAAAAGGTTTACCAGAGGCCGTTCCAAATTGAACATCCCCCGATAGTTGACCGCCTTCTTCAATCACGACCGTACCATACCGAATCGTACCCTTCACCTTACCCTGTGAATGGATAACCAATTTTTGTCTTGCGGTCAAGTTCCCTTCAAACTCACCATGAATTTCAGCAATGTCGATATCAGCAGAGCCTTTGAAAGCACCTGTAGCTGAAATTTGAATCACGCGTGAATCCATCGTGGCTTCAACAGTGCCTTCTACAACCAAGGTGTCGCAATCCGTGATTTCTACGCCTTTGAGTTTGATGTTGGGCCCAACAATCAATCGACTTCCACTTTCTTGTGGGGATGAAGCGCCCGCTAGCCCTTCACTGTTTGAACCCGTTTTGATTTGCGTAGTCGCAGAGGATGAGGTGACATTGCCTTCAGGCTTACTTGCATTGGCGGCCCCGCGTAAACCATTGTTTGCATACAACGGGGTAGTCGGTGTTGCCGGCTCGGGTTCGCGTTTGCCGAAAAAGGGAGATGCTAATGCCATGGTCGTTCCTTCTGTTTAAAAGAAACGGATGTTAGGTTGATTTTTTCTTAAAGTCGCCCCACAGGGTGTAAGTCAAGTAACAAAATGATTTTTAAAATTGCGTGATTAAACGTTTTCATCGTCGTTATTTTTCATGGCAGACAGATCAAGTTGCGCGCGCAAAGTTTCAATTTCGTCTAGCAGTTGTATCGCCAGCGCAGCACCTGCAGCGTTAACACCAAGGTCGCGTTGCAGTCTAGCGGTAATGCTGATGCAACGAAGCTGTGCGCTTGTAAACTTCCAGTCCTTGGGCTCTTGACCTTCGATGGGAGCCAAGACACCTTCTTCTATCAGCGACATCACGAAGGTGGTTTGCACGGCACAAGTCTTGCTGATGGTATCGAGCGTGAATACCGTCTGCTCTTCAGCAAGAAGATGGTTGAATGTTGGTTTTGAAGATGCGATGTTCATGCTCCTGCTCCTAATTGGGTGCGAGGGTTAAACGATTTGAAGTGCGTGTTCATACCTTGGTAAAACGACTTATCAGCTTCACTTTCAGCGGGTGGTAGCGCAATCTTTAACACGAAGTAGAAGTCGCCTGGTGTACGAGAGGGAATGCCACGACCTTTGAGTCGCAGTTTGCGATCTGATGCAGATCCCGCTGGAATTTTGAGCTCAACAAAACCGCTTGGGGTTGGAACTTCAATCTCCGCACCTAAAGCTGCCTCCCATGGTGTGATGGGTAAGTCTAAATAGACATCGTGTTTATCTATACGGTAATGCAGATGTTGCCGAAACTCAACTTCAAGATATAGGTCGCCCGCTTTGCCTTGCCCCATCCCCGCGCCACCCTGACCTGCTAGGCGAATGCGTTGACCCGCGTAGACACCGCGAGGGATATTGAACTCGATGGTATGTTCACGCAAAGCGATCTGTCCGTGTTCATCCGTCGTGGGTATTTTCAATGTAATTTTTTTTGAAGCGCCGTTGTAGGCATCTTCCAAATCAATCAAGATTTTGGCATGATGATCTTCTCCATTGGCATGAAAGGGTGCGTTGTGCGTTCGCCCCGTGCTCCTTGCTTGTGAAGGATTGAAGCCTTTGCGAAACAAGGACTCAAAAAAATCGCTGTAGGCTTCTTCTTCACCACGATCAAATCCGCGACCAGATGATTCAAAGCCGGCATTCCAATCGGGGGGTGGTTGGAAGTCTTGCCCTGCTTTCCAATTTGCGCCCAGCTTGTCGTAAGCGGCGCGCTTTTCTGGATCTTTCAGGACGTCATAAGACTCGCCAAGTTCTTTGAAGCGTACCTCAGCTTGAGGTTCTTTGCTTACATCGGGGTGGTACTTGCGCGCAAGTCGACGGTAGGCACTTTTAATCTCGTCTTGAGTAGCGCTCCGCTCAAGCCCCATAACGGCGTAATAGTCCTTGAACTCCATCAACATCACTCCCACAAAAGAACCACTGTACTACAGAGCTCTTTTGTTGATGAAATCATTTTTCCTTGTGATACATGGGACAAACCGCCACGATGGTTAAATTGCCGCTTGAGAAGCTATTGGCTAACAAGGCGCTTCGCATGCCTTAAGATGTCAATGGTGGGCGTTGAGGGTTGGACTGGCGTTGTGCGAGGCTTGCATATAAGCGCTAGTCACGCCATGCGATGTGCTGCCGCTGAAGTCCATCCAAGAGGTTGACTCGCCAAACTCACCTTCTACTTCATGCGCTTTCAAATCAACCACAAACACCACCTCTCCACCAAATCGGCTCACACCCAGCGACTGCATCAACTGCTGTTCTTTTTCTAGTGATTCCAGTCGTAAAAAGCAAATGGCTTGCTGTGCGCCTTCGTGGACTGCTGTCAGGACAGATAGTTTTTCAACGCGACCAAAACGACTGCACAAACTGTGCAAGGCAGGCGTCAAGGCGGCTACGTTTTCGTACTGCTGCAAATCATGAAGTGAACGCATGGGGGTAAAATTAATTGGGTTCATGATTTATCCTTAAAGGTTACGAGAAATTTGCAACACCGACGTTATTGGGGTGTGAAAACAAGATATAGTGGGTTTGATTTGCTTCACATCTTGTTTCATCTGGTTGTAGTTTCTTATTACCAGCCCTCAGCATCAATACCCTGAAAGAGGTAATTCCAATACCTAAAGCTGAGTCGTTTTTTTGAAGTTATATGAGAATAAACGCAGTCGATAGGCGGATCAGTTGAGAGGTCTGGCTTACATATTGACAGGAAGGTTAAGTCGTTGAAATTCGTAAAATTTGCAATAAATCGTAACAATACGTGGGTGACTGTAGAGCGGAATTTCAATCGCCCTCATGGCGCCTACTCCGTGCCTTGATTTCATGTATCAGGCGTAACCAAGCTTTTCTTATAATTATTTAACAACGGATAAGACCAGCCCAAAGCCATCGTAGCTGCCTGTATGGGTGTACTTCACCGCGTTAGCGACCTCGTTGTTCAAGCTAGTGTTGCTGCGCTTATTTTTGGTGTCAGTTCAACGGCCATGCGCAGACGCAGTTACTCATTTTTCAATCATCATTTATGCCAATAGTGTGACATTCCCGCCCGCCGCTGTGGTGTTGACGGTCAGCGTTTGCTCAGCACAGAAGCGGTACAGATAGTGTGGCCCACCGGCTTTTGGCCCGGTGCCACTCAGGCCCTCACCGCCAAAGGGTTGCACACCAACCACGGCGCCAATCATGTTGCGGTTGATATAAACGTTGCCGACGTGCGCCGCTCGCGCCAAGCTCTGGGCACGGGAGTCGATACGGGTTTGAATGCCCAGCGTCAAGCCGTAGCCCAAGGCGTTGATCTGCGCGATCACATCCGCCGGGTCACCGCTCCAGCGCACCACATGCAACACGGGGCCGAAGATTTCAGCACCGATGTCGCTGATGGCGTTCAATTCAAAGGCGGTTTGTGGGATCCAGTTGGCTTTTTGATTTGCTATATTATTAATAGCTGTTTTGTTAATAAATTCGCCGGCTAGAAGCGATTTTG
>CBDUEA010000119.1:0-6083 GCA_965365965.1 uncultured Polaromonas sp.
CTTTATTCATGTTATAGCATCCGTATTTTCAAGTAGCAATGCAATACCTTGCCCTCCTCCGATACAAGCAGAGGCAACACCCCAGCGCAGACCGGATCGTTTCAGCTCGCGCGCTAAAGTAATCGTTAAGCGTACACCAGTGGTCGCCAGTGGATGTCCTAACGCAATAGCACCACCGTTGACATTGAGTTTGTTTAAATTCAACCCTAATTCAAGACCTACGGCTAAAGTTTGTGCGCCTTGCGCTTCATTGATTTCAAAACGACCAATTTGATCCAAGGTTAAACCACATCTCTCCAAAAGCATTTGAATTGCTGGCGCTGGTCCAATTCCCATAATCTCTGGCGGTACGCCAACTACAGCACTGGCCACCAAGCGAGCCATTGGCTTCTTACCCGTTTGAGACCAGTTTTTCATATAAGCACCAGAAACCACGACAGCTGCTGCGGCTGCATCAACCAAAGCTGCGCTGTTACCGCCAGTCTGCACACCCCTCTCATACACCGGCTTGAGCTTAGCCAGCACGTCTACAGGTGAGATGCGTGCGTGTGTATCTTGAACTACTTCCGATATCTTGCCCTGTAATTTGATACCGCGTGATTTATACCCATCAAGCTCAAATTTTTCAGTGATAACTGGCACAATTTCACCCGTGTGGAAACCCGCTTGTTGTGCGGCAACAGCCTTAGCGAACGAGCTAGATGCAAATTCATCCACCTCCTCACGCGTGATGCTGTATTTTTTAGCTAAGTTTTCTGCAGTTTGGATCATGTTGATACCTGCTGCCGGATCTTTCAAAGCTTCCCACATATAGTCTTTGAATCCAACCGGTGCCCCCAGCTTGAAACCGGTTCGGTGATCAAAAGCCGCAATCGGGTTTCGCGTCATGCTTTCGGTTCCTACGACCAGAGCTGCATCGCACGCACCGCCCTGAATCTGTTCTCCAGCCTGACGGAACAGCTCGAAACCTGTACCGCAAATGCGTTGTGCCATGAGGGCTGGAACCTCAACCGGCACACCTGCATACAGGCCAATATGACGTGGCAAGAAGAACTGATCAAAATCTCCGGGGGCCATATTGCCAGCGATGACTGATTGAATATCGCTGCCCTGCACTTGCGAGCGCTCAAGAACAGTGCGCGCAACTTTGATGCCTAAATCCGTTGGTGAAATGTGACCGAGGGAACCACAATAATCAACCATAGGCGTTCGCACGCCATCAAGTATCCAAACATCATTAAAAAGATTGAATAAGCCTTTAGTTGTCATATGAATTTTTGCTTTCGTCTTATTTATGCTCTGAATTGTCTATTTGGATAGAAGGCTTAAGAATGGTATGCAAAGTATCTGCATGAAGTGCATCTACCGTATCAGCTCGATAGCTAAGGACTGCGCGCTGATTAATTGAACCTTTATCCGTAATCTCTCCTCGATCAATCGTAGGCGGCTCGGATAACAAACACAGTCGGGCAATACGATTCGCACTTCCAGTAGCAGTTTTACTAAGTTCATTAATTACTTTTTGAAAGTGCGCAAGTACGCTAGGGCTATTTAAAACATCGGCCAATGGCACATTGGCATCTAAACCACTCAAGCTACGAACCGCGGGTGTTGGAAAAACCATCGCACCAACCTCTTTCAGGTTCAGACCAGTCAAAACTACATCTTGTATGTAGGGTGCTCCGGCTGCAATAATCTTTGCCCGAAAAGGACCAACGCTCACAAAGGTGCCTGTCGCTAATTTAAAATCTTCGGCTATTCGACCATCAAACTTCAGCCCAAGGTGGATGTCGGTTTCATCAATCCACTTTACGGCATCACCCGAAGAAAAGAAGCCCTCTTCATCAAATGCCCCCGCAGTTTCTGCTGGTGCACGCCAATATCCAGGTGTGATATTGGGCCCTTTGTAGCGAACTTCAGTTTTACCTTGCATCTCGACCAACTTCAACTCTATGCCAGGAGCTGGTACACCTAAATCTCCTGCTTTCACATTTGGGTTTGTCACAAAAATTGCGAAAGGCCCAGACTCAGTCATGCCAAGCCCCGTTGCCATGACAATGCGTTCGCCAACTTCTTTTTCCTGCGACTCAAACAAACTATCCCAAATTGGCTGCGCCAAGGCTGCTCCTGAATAGAAAAACATCTTGACGCGTGACAATAGGTTGCGTCGCAAGGCATCGTCCGTTTTCATGGCACTTGCAATTGCCTCAAAACCCGTCGGCACATTGAAGTAAACCGTAGGCGCAACTTCACGCAGATTTCGCAAGGTTTCACCCATCAAGGCTGGGGTTGGTTTGCCATCATCAATGTAAAGAGTTCCGCCATGGTAAATTACCATGCCAAAATTATGGTTACCACCAAAGGTATGGTTCCACGGCAACCAGTCCACCAAAACGGGTGGTGTATCGGCCAGCACAGGCATACTTTGCGCCATTTGCGCTTGATTGGCACACCATAACCGTTGCGTGTTGATAACAGCCTTCGGCATTTTGGTAGAGCCACTTGTAAATAAGAATTTAACAATCGTGTCTGGCCCTGTTGCTTCAATAGCTTTATCGACAGCCGCTGTTGCTTGTGTGCTGGTTAACGCAGAAAAGGGTGTCACAGGCCGTGTATCTAAGACACCTGTCGTCAATACAACTTCAACATCGTTACCCACGGTTGCCTGGATAGCCCTACCGTATCGTGCAGCATCCGCTGCAAAAACCAAACCTGGCGTGACCGTGTTGAGTACATGACGCAGTTTGTCGAAATCTTGGCTGACGATGGAGTATGGCGGTGAGGGCGATACATAAGGCACACCGGCCAACATACAGCCAAGCGCCAAAAGTGCGGGCTCAAGATCATTTTCAGACAATATGACAACGGGGCGTTCAACGCTCAAACCGCGATTGATTATTCCCTGAGCGATATTTCTTGCAGTTGTCCAAGCCTCTGCGTAGCTGACATGTCGCCAGTCACCCATACCACCTTCTGGCAGCTTTTCACGACGCGCCATAAATGTCTGTTCAGGAATAGTTTTCGCCCAGTGTTGTAGCTTGTCCGTCATTCTTTTAGGATATGCTTGCAACTCTTGGTCTGCTCGCAAATAGTGAACACCGGCCTGTCCATCACGCAAGCTTACGCGCGTGACACCAAACTTCATCGGACGATATTTTGGAGCCGTCATGAATGTCTCTTTCTGATCAATAGTGCAATGTATTTTTATCTACCAAAACCCACTAGGATTTTTTGACTTTCTCAGCTTTGCCATCCAAAAATGCTTTAACACGTTCTTTGGCTTCTGGGGCACTTTGCGCAATAGCCGCCATCATGGCCTCTGTAAAAAGTCCATGGTCTGCACTTTGCTCTGCAATACGCGGCAAAGCGTGCATCAAAGCGTAATTGGTTAAGGGAGCATTTTGGGCAATCCGATTTGCCAACTCAAGGGCTTTGTCAAAGGCTTGCCCTTTCGGTACCAAGTACTGTGCCAAACCAATTTTTTCACCATCAACAGCGTTGTAAACACGCCCAGTGAGCATCATGTCCGTCATGCGTGCTGCGCCAATGAGTTTCGGGATGCGCACCGAGCCACCACCGCCAACGAAAATGCCACGGCTACCTTCTGGTAGAGCATAGAACGTGGATTCATCTGCAACACGGATATGACAGCTACTAGCCAACTCCAAACCACCGCCTACCACAGCCCCATGCAGTGCAGCAACAACAGGAACCGGGCCAAACTGAACCCGCTCTAATGCAGCATGCCAACTGCGCGAATGATGCAAACCTTGACCAGCATCGCGCTCTTTAAGCTCACTCAAATCCAAACCCGCGCAAAAATGCTCCCCCTCACCATCAACGACAGCAGCACGGACAGTAGACGGTAAGTTTTCAAACATATCACGTAAGGCAAATATCAAAGCATCATTGATGGCATTGCGTTTTTTGGGACGCGTCATACGTATGATGGCGATTTCTTGGTTTTCACCGCGAATTTCCAACTGAAGGTCTGCTTGAGTTTTATGTTGAGTCATGGTTAGATTCAGTATTAAATGAAAGTTTTGTTTTTTAGTAAGTCCTATTATGGTTATAAAATATAATCAATTCAAGTCGATTTTCTCGATCTTTATAAGGACTTACCCTAGGTTTAAAGTTCCTTTTTTAAGATGTGAATAGTTTCTGTCAATTAATTTTTAACAACATTCAACACTCGGAGACGCACATGGATCACAAAAACTTAGTCGCCATTGATATTCATACTCACGCAGAGGTGAGCTGCTGGAATCCGTTTGATAACTACGGTGAAGAATACGATCGCGCAGCCGACAAATACTTTAAAAACGGCAGACGCCCTACCATTGAGCAAACCATTGCCTACTATCGTGAACGCAAGATTGGCTTGATCATGTTCACGGTCGATGCAGAATCTCAGATGGGGCGAAGGCGTATTCCCAACGAAGAAATTGCTGAAGCTGCAAAAAATAATTCAGACATGATGATGGCTTTCGCCAGCATAGACCCACACAAAGGCAAGATGGGTGCCAGAGAAGCGCGCCGGTTAATTGAAGAATTTGGCGTCAAAGGTTTCAAATTTCATCCTACCGTTCAGGGCTACCACCCTTATGACCGGATGGCATGGCCCATTTACGAAGTTATCGCAGAATACAAACTACCCGCCATCTTTCACACGGGTCACAGCGGCATCGGTAGTGGCATGCGTTGTGGTGGCGGTTTAAGACTGGAATACAGCAATCCTATGCATTTAGACGATGTCGCGATTGACTTTCCAGACATGCAAATTGTCATGGCACACCCCAGCTTCCCTTGGCAAGACGAAGCACTCAGTGTAGCAACGCACAAACCCAATGTTTGGATTGACCTGTCTGGCTGGAGCCCAAAATACTTCCCCAAACAATTGGTGCAATACGCTAACACCCTTTTAAAAGACCGCATATTGTTTGGTTCAGACTATCCCCTTATCACCCCCGACCGCTGGATGAAGGATTTTGAAGAAGCTGGCTTTAAACCTGAAGTCATGCCTGGCATCCTGAAAGACAATGCTGTACGTTTGCTAGGATTGGCATAAGTCAGCTTGATGTAGGATGCATGCATGGTCACACTTTACAAGTCCATCACGCCAAGCGCCAACCTTTCTGATCAAGTGGCAGAAGCGCTTACGGCAGGCATTCAAGCTGGAAATCCTGCTGCGGGTGAAAAATTACCAACAGAATCCTCGCTTGCTGATCAGTTTTCAGTCAGTCGCACAGTCATTCGGGAAGCAGTTTCAAGGCTGAAGTCACTGCAGTTGGTGGAATCTAGGCAAGGAAGTGGCGTTTTTGTCAAAGAAGCAGGGTTCCCTGCACTCAACTTTAGTCCTAGTTCTGCCATTTCTTTACAAGCAGTTATCCAAATGGTTGAGGTACGTCGCGCCTTGGAAGCTGAAGTTGCTGAACTCGCCGCACAGCGCCGCTCAGACAGTGATATCCAGCGTATACACACCGCCATTGATGCGCTGAACAAGGCCGTGAATGCTGGCGGTGATGGTGTCGAGGAGGACGTCAACTTTCACCGTGCGATTGCTGATGCCGCAAAAAATCCATTCCTCATCAGCACACTTGATTATCTGCGGCAATTTTTGCGGGGGGCAACCCGTGTGACACGTGCCAACGAAGCACGTCGGACTGACTTTAGCCTTCAAGTCAGCCTTGAGCATGCGGCGATTGCAAGCGCTATAGAGGCTGGTGACCCGCTACAGGCACGCCATGCTGCTGCGTCACATATGAACAATGCAGTCAAACGCATTGAGCAAGCTGATCCCTCATTTTGGCAACAAGAGGGCGTCAAACTGGCTAGCGTTCTTGTTTCTGGAGTGCATCTCAAGAAATAAAGTGGGTCTATTTTGGCAAAAAGTTGTATGATAACCATATGAATTCACCTCAAAAACAAATCTCCGTAGGCTTAATCGGCTTAGGTGCGATGGGAAGCGGTATGGCGAAATCGCTCAGAGCTGCTGGCTATGCATTGCATGTTTTCGATGTGCGAGCGGATGTCGCTCAAGCCTTCGTCAAGGAAGGCGGTACGGCCTGCGTTTCGACAGCCGA
>CBDUEA010000120.1:0-6030 GCA_965365965.1 uncultured Polaromonas sp.
GAGCAAATTGTGTGAGAAGCATGGCGTCAACCTTATCGCCATTGGCAACGGAACCGCAAGCCGTGAGACTGATAAGTTAGCCGCCGATCTGATCAAATTAATGTCAAAAATAGCTGTAGCCGGCGACAAAGTTTCTTCTTTAGCTATAGAAAAAGTAGTGGTAAGCGAGGCGGGCGCTTCCGTGTACAGCGCCAGCGAGTTTGCTAGTTTGGAGATGCCCGATGTTGATGTGAGTCTGCGCGGCGCCGCCAGCATTGCGCGACGCTTGCAAGACCCATTGGCCGAGTTGGTCAAAATCGACCCCAAAGCCATTGGCGTGGGGCAGTACCAGCATGACTTGAACCAGTCTGAGCTGGCGCGCAGCCTCGGCTTGGTGGTGGAAGATTGCGTCAACTCGGTGGGTGTGGACTTGAATACTGCCAGCGTCCCGCTGTTGAGCCGAGTCTCCGGCTTGTCTGCCAGCGTTGCCAAGTCGGTCGTGCGTTGGCGCGAGGCCAATGGCGCGTTCAAAAACCGCCGTCAACTGAGCGAAGTGACCGGTCTCGGCCCTAAAGCTTTTGTGCAATGCGCCGGCTTTTTGCGTATTCGTGGTGGCGACAACCCACTCGACATGACCGGCGTTCACCCCGAAACCTACCCCATGGTCGAGCAAATCATGGTCAAAACCGGTAAGCCCGTGGCTGAGCTGATGGGCCGCGCGGACATGCTCAAAACCCTGCGCCCTGAGTTGTTTGCCAATGAAAAGTTTGGCGTCATCACCATCAAAGACATTTTGGGTGAGTTGGAGAAACCAGGCCGCGACCCGCGCCCAGACTTCAAAGTGGCACGCTTTAATGATGGCGTGGAAGACATCAAGGACCTGCGTCCTGGCATGATTTTGGAGGGCACCGTCAGCAACGTCGCCGCCTTTGGCGCGTTTATTGACTTGGGTGTGCATCAAGACGGCTTAGTGCATGTGAGCCAGCTGAGCCATAAATTCACCACCGATGCGCGTGAAATTGTTAAAACCGGCGACATCGTTAAAGTGCAGGTCGTTGAGGTAGACGTAGAGCGCAAACGCATAGGCCTAACCATGAAGTTGGGTGAAAAACCGCAACAGCGGGGCGATCAGGCGCACAATCGAGAAAACCGCTACGAAGGTGCAGGACGCGGACAGCAGCAGCAACGCAGCCAGAGTTCTAACCAAGCTGCAGCACCTTCGGCTATGGCTTCTGCCTTTTCAAAATTGCAAAGTTTGCGGAAATGACAAAGTTAATGAATTCTTAGGTCTTAAAGGATTATTGTTATGGCTAAAACCGGCGAATGGGCGACAAAAGTATTAGCCTTGATCAAGGGCGGTAACGGCCAAGCAGCGATTGCGCAAATCAAAGTCGCCCCCACCGTGAAAGACCTGAACCAACTCAAAGCCGCCATGATTGTGGGCGGTTTGATGGCAAAAAATAAAAACGTCGAAGCAGCGGTGGATGAAAACCTTGCCATGCTGTCTGCGCCTAGGTTACATCGTTCGCCTTGATTAGTTTTGCATTAAAATACTATGAATATAGTAGCAAACTATTGAATAAATACGCTGGCTACAGCCATTCTATGCCTCTAAAATGATTGTTTTAGTCAATCGAAGCACTCCAGCGCCCATTCCAGCCATCAGTGCCACCTTTGCCAGAATTTTTAGCTTGATCTAAATCCCGCCGCTGTCGCTTGGTGGGTCTGCCTTGCGCAATCGTCAGCGCTGGTTCGGGGTGCAGGCGGCGCTCCTCTAGGAAGCGCTCGCGCGTGGCGATACTCTCTGGCGTCTCGGCATACAAAGTCTGCGCCAACGGGGCAGAGCCGCGCTGGTCGCTGACCATCAGCACCTTGAACGTGCAAACCATGCCCACTCGCTGCACAGCCACCACGTCACCCACCCGCACGTCGGCAGACGCCTTGACCACGGAACCATTGATTTTGATGCGCCCCTTGCCAATGTCATCACTTGCCAAACTCCGTGTCTTGAAATGCCGCGTCGCCCAGAGGAACTTGTCGATACGGGTGGTAGCAAGAGGTTTCAGTTGGGGTTTGAGTTGCATACGTGACGGTAGCATAATTTAACCAAAGTGATCAAGCTGCCAAGGTGACAGGGCAACCAAAAGACGCAGGTGACACTTAACGATTAACCCGCTAGGAGACAAATAATGACCGAAGGTGCCACCCAACGCGCGACATTCACCCGTATGCAAGACAGCACCCAAGCCGATTGGCTGGGTTTGATCGTTCCGGAGGCGATGAAGATGAGCAAGTCGCTGCCTGACAGGGTTTTGGAGCATCTGAAGCTGCTGGATGGCGACTTTGGTGGTTTCCCCATCGACCGTTATAGCCATTGCCTGCAAACCGCGACCTTAGCACTTAAAGATGGGCGGGATGAGGAATATGTGTGCTGCGCGCTCTTACACGACATTGGCGACACGCTGGGTTCATTCAACCACCCCGACATTGCAGCTGCGATTTTGAAGCCCTTTGTCTCTGAAGCGAACCTGTGGATGGTACAAAACCACGGCATATTTCAGGGCTACAACTTCTTCCACTACATCGGCATGAACCGCGATATGCGCGATATGTTCCAAGGTCATGCCTTTTACGACCAAACCAAAGAGTTTGTCGAGCTGTATGACAACCCCGCTTTCGACCCGAAAGGCGAGATTTACCCGATCAGCACTTTTGAGCCGATGCTGCGCCGACTGATGGCGGCGCCTAAAAACTCAGTTTACAAAGCGGCACTTGACGCCAAGCCTGCAACGGCATAAAACATTTCAGCTCTATTTAAACATTCAAACCACAAAGAGACACAACCATGTTGAACATTCCCTCCCTCAAAAACAGTGTCAGCCCTGAAGAATGGCAATTGCGCGTTGACCTAGCCGCCTGTTACCGCCTCGTCGCCGCTTATGGCTGGAGCGATTTGGTGTTTACCCACGTCAGCGCACGGATTCCTGGGCCGGAGCACCATTTTTTGATCAATCCGTACGGACTGATGTTTGACGAAATCACGGCATCGAGCTTGGTCAAGATAGACCAAAACTGCAACAAAATCAGTGAGTCAGCATACCCCGTCAACCCGGCGGGCTTCACCATCCACAGCTGCATCCACCAAGTGCGTGAAGACGCTGGCTGCGTACTGCACACGCACACCCGTGCCGGCATTGCGGTGAGCGCGCAAAAGGACGGTGTGCTGCCACTGAGCCAGCAATCGACCTTTGTCTTGGCCTCTTTGGCCTACCATGACTATGAAGGCGTGGCGCTGAACGACGCCGAAAAGCCGCGCTTGCAAGCCGATTTAGGTAACGCCAATTTCTTGATGCTGCGCAATCACGGCCTGCTGACGGTAGGACGCACTATTCCTGATGCATTTTTGAGCATGTACACGTTTGAGAATACATGCCGCATCCAAATTGACGCGCAAGCCGGTGGCGATTTGAACTACGTGCAGCCCAATGTCGTGGCTGGCAATGCAGGCATTATGAAAATTGCTACCGCAGGTCAAGGTGCAGCACTGGCTTGGCCGGCGTTGCTGCGTAAACTTGACCGCATGGATGAAAGTTACAAGACATAGTATCTTTGTCTTGATTACTATGTTTATAGTAGCAAACTATTGAACAAATACGACGGCTATTGCCAAATTTACTGTTATTTTGGCCTTTCTAAGGGTTTTCCATCGGTTACAATGGCTGGATGCAAAATTTACCGGCGTGCCCCGTCTGCACCCTAGAGAACACTTACCAAGACGGCGACAATTATATTTGCCCAGATTGCACCCATGAATGGCCAGCAGTTGCGGTGGCGGACGAATCTGACACAGATAAACCCATTGTTGACTCGAACGGCAACCTGCTGGCTGATGGCGATGCGGTGATTTTGATCAAAGACTTGAAAGTCAAAGGCTCATCCACAGTGCTGAAAAAGGGCACAAAAGTGAAAAGCATTCGTTTGGTGCCCGGTGGCTCGGACGGCCATGATGTGGATTGCCGCATGGACGCTGGCAGCTTCACCCTGAAATCTATTTATTTGAAAAAAGCCTGATGAATCAATCACTTACCGAATCGTTGACTACAACATCGTTTGACACGCTTGGCTTACTGCCTGCGCTGTTAGAGGCCATCAAGCTGCAAGGCTATGAAGTGCCCACCGCCATCCAGACCGAGGCCATTCCTGCCATTTTGGCGGGGCAGGACGTGTTGGGTGCAGCGCAAACGGGGTCTGGCAAAACGGCGGCGTTTTGTTTGCCTTTGCTGCAAGCTTTGCTGAAACAGCAGTTGAATAATCCACGTCATTTACGCCACGCCAGACGCGACACCAAAGCGCTGATTTTGGTGCCAACCCGAGAACTGGCCGCCCAAACGGGTGAGGCGATTCGCAGTTTGGCGCAGCATTTGCCGATTCAAATCAAAGTAGCCACCTTGTTTGGCGGTGTCTCCATCAACCCGCAAATGATGAATTTGCGCGGCGGCGCGGATGTCGTGGTCGCCACGCCAGGTCGTTTGCTGGACTTGGTGGCACACAACGCTTTGAAGCTCGGAGCAGTGGAGATGTTGGTGTTGGACGAGGCTGACCGATTGCTCGATATGGGCGGTTCGCCCTCCGCTGGCGGCGTGATTCGCGCGGGTGGTTTTGCAGAAGAGTTGTCGCAAATCTTGGCCTTGCTGCCTGAAAAGCGCCAAAGTTTGTTCTTTTCGGCGACTTTTCCAGCAGCTGTGCAGGCGCTGGCAGACACCTTGCTGCGCGAGCCAACTAAAATTGAAGTCGCATCCACCGCTGCCAACGATCCGATTATTTTGCAACGCGCTATTCAAGTGGACCCCAAGCGCCGCACGCAGTTGTTGAAAAAGCTGGTGGAAGACAGCGATTGGGAGCAGGTGCTGGTGTTTGTGGCGACCAAGTATGCGGCTGAACTGGTGGCAACCAAGCTTTACAACGCGGGCATGAATGCCGTGCCTTTTCATGGCGAACTCAGCCAAGGCAACCGCACGCAGACTTTGGCAGACTTCAAGGCCAAGAAATGGCAAGTGGTTGTCGCCACCGATGTGGCGGCACGCGGTATAGACATTGCCAATTTGGCTGCCGTGGTGAATTATGATTTGCCGCGCTCCAGCGTGGACTACATCCACCGCATTGGCCGCACCGGCCGAGCTGGTGAGAGCGGTGTGGCGATCAGCTTTGTGAGTGCCGACACGGAAGCGCATTTCCGGCTGATCGAAAAACGCCAAGGGCTGAACTTGATCCGCGAGCAGATTGAAGGCTTTGAGCCTGAGATTGTTTTGGCACCGATCAAACCCGGTGTTGTCACTTCAGACGGGTCTGAACTTGCGGGTTCAGATGACAGCCTGAAATCACCGAATCACCCCAAAAACGGTGGCATCAAGGGCAAACGCCCCAGCAAGAAAGACAAGCAACGCGCCCTTGCCGCGAAAGGTCACGGGCAGGGCGGTTAAAAGAGATTTTCGACGGGGTTTACTCGTTCTTGATGCCACGCATCTGGATGATGCCGCCTAGCAAAGCCGTGTCTGACTTGATGCGACTGGCCAAACCTTCTGGCGATGTGCCAGCCACTTGCCAGCCTTGTGTGAAGAGTTTTTGACGAATGTCGGGTGAGCGTGCAATCTCGCTGAAAAGGGTCGAGAGCTTGGCGATCACAGGTTTTGGCAAGTTAGCGGGGCCTGCAACGGCATTCCAAATTTCCAAATTGAAGCCACGCACCCCAGCTTCGGTCATGCTGGGCATGTCGGGTACCAAGGGGCTGCGTCCGCTTGAAGTGATGCCAATGGCGCGCAATTTGCCCGCTTTGACTTGCGCGTTTGCGACAGCAGGCGGCATCATCGACAGTTGCAGTTGACCACCAATCAAAGCCGTTGCCACTTGAGGGTAGCCAGGATACGGAACGTGGACAGGGTTCATGCCTGTTTTACTTTTCAAGAGTTCCATGCCAATATGTCCCACGGTGCCCACACCGGGCGATCCATAGCTCCACGTGTCGCCTGCTTTGCGGCCGGCTAAAAAGAATTC
>CBDUEA010000121.1:0-5928 GCA_965365965.1 uncultured Polaromonas sp.
ACTCCATCACCGAGCCCACCAAAGCTTGCAGTTCAAGCGGGCGGCCCATTTCGATGTCTTGCAGCATGGAGGTTTTGTGTTGCCCCACCGCTTGCGCACCAGCGATGCGCTTTTCAAGGCTAACTTTGAACTGCACGCCCAATTTTTCGCCAATGGTTTGCGCCTCAGTCATCATATTGGCGGCCAATTCGCGTGTCGCGGGATAAACGCAAATGTCTTCCAACGTAGCGTGGGTGAGGGCGCTGATGGGGTTGAAGCTCAAGTTACCCCACACCTTGAGCCAAATTTCAGACCGAATATCGTTGGATACAGGCGCTTTAAACCCTGCCGCCTTGAAAGCATTGCTGATGGCACGGATGCTGGGTGTGTCGCTGCCGTCAATTTCACCTAAGGTGAATCGGTTGCCTTCAATGACTTTGATCACGCCCGGTCGAATAACTTCACTAGCCGGGTAAACCACGCAGCCAATCACGCGATCAATGCCAATGTGTTTGGCAATCGTGCCGTCCGGGTCAACCGCATGGATGGGTTTGCCAAGGTAAGGTTGTCCTAAAGCACCCGGAAGCTTGTGAAAATACCACCAAGGAATGCCATTTTGCATGGTCACCACGCGAGTCTCGGCGTGCATCAAGGCAGGAAGATCTGCCGCGATAGCCGCGACCTGGTGCGCTTTGAGTGCCAGGATGATGACATCTTGCACACCAGCATCCGCAATGACGGCGCTTGCACGAATCGGTTTGACGGTGAGCTCGTTGCCGTTTTCTTCAATCAGCATCAAACCGTTTTCTTGCACGGCAGCTAAGTTGGCGCCGCGCAGAATCAGGGTAACGTCATTCCCACTGAGTGCCAATTTGACACCTAGCATGCTGCCAATCGCTCCTGCGCCTATGATGCAAATTTTCATGTTTTGTCTTTGAAAATGGAACAAATTCAGTGGAATAAAAAGTAGATTGCAAGCAAGTACAAAACGCTGGCAAAAACTTTTTTAAGCGGTGCAATATCAATACGATGTGCTGTGCGCGCCCCCCAAGGTGCGGTTGTCATGCTGGCTATTGAGATGATGATGACCCCAGGTAAATACAAGTAACCAAAAGTTCCGGCAGGCATATCCGGCAAATTCCAACCCGCCCACATGTATCCTAGTGTTCCGGCCAAAGCAATCGGAAAACCCAACGCTGAGGAGGTTGCTACGGCGTTGTGAATGGAGACATTGCTCCATGTCATGAAGGGAACAGAAATAAATGCGCCACCAGCGCCGACCATGGAAGACAGTGCACCAATCAACCCACCGACGCTGAACATACCCATCTTGTTAGGAAGTACCCGTGTTGGTTTTGGTTTGCGGTTCAAAAACATTTGGGTGGCTGAAAACGCCACGAAAACGGAGAAAAGGATGCTAAGTACTTTTCCTGGCAAAGCCACGGCAAGCTGTGCGCCTAAAAGTGAACCGACAAGAATACCTGGCGCGAGCGTTAAAGCGACCGGCCACAAAACAGCGCCGCGTTTGTGATGCGCACGTACTGAAGATAAAGAAGTAAAGCAAATGGTTGCCAGAGAAGTGGCAACAGCCATCTTGACAACGTATTCCGCCGGAAAACCTTTTGAGGTCAGGATGAAGGTGAGAAAAGGCACCATCAACATGCCACCGCCAATGCCTAGCAAACCAGCTAGAAAGCCAGTTACCAAGCCAAGACTCAGCAATTCACATACCAACAGGGGGTCTAAAGTCATGGTGAAATAAAGATGTCTGCAAATGCTACCAAGCCGGCATCCTGAACCGGGGTTCAGGTGGGCGAGGTCATCCTCACTTTGGGTCCATCTAACGCGAGATGATCACGCTAGCGAGGAGATATTCCAAGCCCGAGCTACAAGAGCATTGGTTCTAGGAAATTACAGCTCAGCAAGCACCGCAGACAACTTTATTGTAGACCTCTGAATGCGCATTTGGAGAGGTTTAGATGAAAAAAATAAAGAAATTTATCAGGCTCAAGGCTTGACAAAAACACGAATGAAGATCAGAAAAGCCGACCATCTTCTGCCAATGCAGCATCCAATTTCTCAATAAGTGCATCAAGACCAAGCTCATGATTTGAATCATCTGCTAAATCTGAGGCGCTGGAGGGTGCTACTTCAGAGGCTTGGTCAAAGGCTAGATTCAGTGCTGCCAAAACGGCGATACGTTCACGGGCTTTGATTTTGGCACCGTCTCGTATCTTGCACATGGCCTCGTCAACTTTGCCAACCGCAGCCAACATTTGCGCATCAAAACCTTCAGGACAGCCCAGCAAATAGCTCTGACCCATGATTTGCACTTCAATTTGCTTCATGCGACATCCTTCAACGTCACGTTGGCCATCGAATCTGGCAAGCGCTCCAACAATGCATCGACACGGGCTCTGGCAGCATTTAAACGCGATTTGAGCGAGTCTCGTTCAAGTTCAAGCAGGTTAAGCTGCCCTGCAAGCAGCGCGTTGGTTCGTTGCAATTCAAGATAACGCACAAGCAAGCGCTCGACGCGTTCCGTAACTTGATGAATTTGAGTTTGAGTTTGCATAGCAGCGTTATTGTAGGGTTTGTGTAGGACTTTGGCATTAGAATAAAGGCGTTGGTGCTCGCAGTGTGGTTCACACGCTGCAGTTCAACGGGAAGTAGGAGGGCTGGCTGGTCATCATTTGCACAAAAATGATACATATCAGGCTAGCCTAACCTACGCTGCCCCCGCAACGGTAAGTGGACAAATTTTCACGATTTCGCTTCCATCACAGCCACTGAGCGTTTTGAACACGCGCTTGGGAAGGCGATGGAGGTCGTTCCACCAGCCCGGATACCGGCCAACAAGGTGGTTGCACGATTAATTTCTGCAATTGTTATGCCCAGTGCTGTCGGGGACGACGGCAAGGGTTTTCGTTTTGAATGTATTTTCATGAAAAATCTCTCCTCCCGTGCGCATGTAGCTGCGCTTCCTATGGCCTTGGCCGCTGTATTTTCAACTTGGTCATCAACTTCTCAGGCTCAATCACAGCTGCCTGAAACCGTTGTTACGGCAACGCGTACGCAAACGCGCTCTGACAACTTGGTCAGCGAGGTTGTCGTGATCGACCGCGCAACCATTGAGACTTCAACCGGTCGCACCTTGACAGAAGTACTCACCCGCAGTGCAGGCGTTCAGATGACGTCAAATGGTGGTTTGGGTAACACGACAGGTGTTTTTATTCGTGGTACAGAAACCCGTCACACCATTCTCTTGGTTGACGGCGTCAGAGTAGGGTCTGCCACTGCAGGCACACCAAATTGGGACAACATTCCCCTTGACATGATTGAGCGCATTGAAGTGCTCAAAGGTCCAGCTTCTGCTTTGTATGGCAGTGAAGCGGTTGGCGGCGTTGTGCAGGTTTTCTTGCGCCAAGGCGTTAAAGGATTTAGTCCCTACGCCTCTCTTACTTTGGGTTCAAACTCATTTATTGAGGGTAGTACAGGGTTGATGGGTGGCGATGGCGCTTTGAGCTATTCGTTTGGCGTTCAAAAAATTCAAAACAAGGGGTTTTCTTCAACTAACAGTAAAGCGACTTTTGGGAATTACAACGAGGACCGCGATGGCTTTAAGCAAGATACATTAAACGCATCGGTGGCCTACAAAATCAATCCTGACTGGAAAATTGATGCTGGTTTGTTGTATGCCGATGGCATCACGCACTTTGACGATACCTTCAAAGGCGATGCACGTACTGCGGTACGTGCGCAGACCCTGCGAGCAGGTATAGAAGGCAAAGTTTTATCCAATTGGAAAACTCAGTTACGCGTGTCGCAATCTCAAGATATATCAAATGCGATCGAATCCGCCTACACGCCAAGTAAGTTTAACACCACGCAAAACTTGGTTTCTTGGCAAAATGACATCGATACGCCGATAGGTGTGGCACTCTTAGGCGCAGAACGCTTGACGCAAAAAGTTGACAGTTCAACCGCCTACGATGTGACACAGCGTTCGGTCTCGTCTTACTTTGCTGGTTTAAACGGTGCTTCAGGCAGTCACAGCTGGCAAGCCAATATTCGTCGCGACAGCAACTCACAGTTTGGTAACAACAACACATGGTTTGCAGGTTACGGTTACAAGATCAGCCCAGCATGGCGCGTCAACGCGTCTTATGGCACGAGCTTCGTAGCACCGTCGTTCAACCAGCTGTATTACCCCAGCTTTGGCAACTTAACTTTGCAGCCTGAAACCGGCAAAAACCTCGATCTCGGTGTGACTTACAGTGAAAACGGACAAACAGTCAAGCTGGTTCACTTTGACAATAAAATTCGCGGATTTATTGACAGTGGCACGACGCCTGAAAACATTCCTCGTGCACGTATCACGGGTTGGACATTGGCTTACGACGGTGCTTTTGGTGCTTTAAATGTGCATGCATCCGCTGATTCCTTGAATCCACGCAATGAATTGACAGATACCTTGCTACCACGTCGCGCTAAAACACAGCTCGCTTTGGGTGCAGATTACAGGGTAGGTGCTTGGACATTTGGCGGCTCTTTGCTCAATGTCGGGTCGCGCTTTGATGATGTTAAAAATGCCACGCCTTTGAGCAGTTACACCACCATGGATGTGTTTGCCAACTATGCCATCAATAAAGATTTGCAACTGCAGGCCAAAGTAAATAATCTGGCGAACAAATCGTATGAAACGGCTTATGGTTACAACCAGCCGGGCCGTGCATTCTTTGTGACGTTGCGCTACGCCATGAAGTAAAACAGAAAAATGCGTGCGGTTCATTTTCAAAACAAAGGATTCTGATGCAAGAACTTGGACCGCAACGTATTGTCTGCCTCACTGAAGAAACGACCGAGTGGTTGTACTTGCTCGGCGAAGAGCGGCGCATTGTCGGGATATCAGGCTATACGGTCAGGCCTCGTCACGCGCGTGAAGAAAAGCCCAAAGTCAGTGCATTCATCAGCGCCAAAATTGACAAAATCTTAGCGCTCAAACCCGATTGTGTTTTTGGTTTTTCAGACTTGCAGGCGGATATTGCCGCACAGTTGATTCGCCATGGCGTGCAAGTTACGGTGTTCAACCAACGCAGTGTGACAGAGATTTTTTCGATGCTGTACCAAGTCGCCGCCATGGTGGGTCAGGCTCAGAAGGGCTTGGTTTTGATGGCTGACATGCAAGCAAAGTTACTGCAAATTAAAGAGCAAGCTAGTCAATTAAAACGACGGCCAAAAGTGTATTTTGAGGAATGGGACAGTCCGAATATGAGCGGCATCGCCTGGGTGTCGGAGTTGATCGGTATTGCAGGCGGCGATGATTGCTTTCCCGAGCTGGCCGCCAAGCCCATGGGCAAAGACCGTATTATTGCCGACCCATTGGAGATTGTGCGTCGCGCGCCAGACATCATTTTGGGTTCTTGGTGTGGCAAGAAGTTTCGAGCAGACAAGGTAGCTAACCGCGAGGGTTGGCAGCAAGTACCCGCAGTGAAGCATCAGCAGCTCTTTGAGATAAAGTCAGCAGACATTTTGCAGCCCGGCCCTGCAGCGCTGACCGATGGCGTGGCTCAATTGCACAAAATCATCATGGCATGGGGAAAACAGGATGCTTGACGCCCAGCAAACACCTCAAACTGAGCTGATTTTGGGTGGTCAAAAAAGTGGAAAATCGCGTCGTGCGGAGCTGATAGCCAAGCAATGGCTGCAACAATCGACAAAGCATCAGGCGGTTTTGATAGCTACCGCCCAACCTTGGGATGAAGAGATGCGACAGCGGATTGCGCGACATCAGCAAGACCGTGCACTACGCGCACCGGGTTTGGTGACCGTGGAGGAGCCCATCCAATTGACGCAGGCGATTCAGCGTTTGAGTCAATCTGACACCTTGATTGTTGTAGATTGCTTGACCTTATGGCTCACCAATTTGTTGATGCCCATGCATGAAAA
>CBDUEA010000122.1:0-5923 GCA_965365965.1 uncultured Polaromonas sp.
TCAAAGACCGCGAAGGCAAACGCGAGGTTGAGCGGGCGATGAAAACACGGAACAAGTAAATTTAAGAAGCGGCTGAATCCACATCACCCCGGTATTCCAGCTTGCCACGGATGCGGGCGCGTGGGTGAACATCTACCAGTGCGTCATACATGGCGTCGCCAATCACGGTGGCTGAGCCGGTGATTTCTAGCGATTTGCGGGCCACGATGGTGCCTTTGACTTTGCCTTCGATGAAGACGTAATCAGCCTCAATCGATGTGTTTTCAACCACGCCGGTGGGTCCAATGTGAATGGCACCACCTTGTTCAAAGACGATGTTGCCGGTTAATTTACCATCAATTTTGATGCCCAAATCTTTGCTGCTTTGAAAAGAGCCTTCGAAGTTAGCGCCCTCGCCTAGCAAGCTGCTGATTGCATTCAAGCGCTCGGCAGGGACCAATCTGGCGTGACTGTGGTTGGTTTTATCGGTTTGACTCACGGTTGAGCTCCTGGTGGTTTTGATACAGATGAGGGAGAAGGAGAAAGCCCGAGGTCTTTACTGGAGAAACCACGGTCAATTTGTAATTGTGGCCCGCTTGTTGGGCCGTTGTCGAAACGAGGGAGCATGTCTGTTGTGTTGCTCTGTTTGTAATTTTGCACAAACTTCGGTATGCCCCATTGCTCGGTCATCCAGTCTTGCGTTGTATTTACGACCTTATTTGCGCCAAAAATTTGCATGCATGTCACGGTAATTATTGCCACCAGTACCGTTGCCAAGCCTATCATCGGTAGTAGCCAACGCCATACCAGCCAACCCGACCATCGCAGCAGCACACGGCGCCAAGAAACACTTTTGCCACGCCGGTTGGACGCTGCCAAAGCCGCTGCACGCAACTCTTCCGTGCTCAATACGCTCGCTGACGTCTCTGCCATGCTTGACATTACTGCGTTAGCCGAGAGTGTTGAGATACAAAGGTCAACAAAAAATCCATTTTATCGGTTTAGCGTTTAGCGTTTAGCGGTTGGATTTAGCGACACGCTCTAAAGTCGCGTTCAAATCTGCCCCATTGACTTGCAACTGGCCATAACGGATATGGCCAGAAACTACCGACTTGTCGTGCAAATCTACACTACCACCACTGGCATCCAGGGTGCCGTTGTAGCACCCCATGATGGACACTTTGTGTGAAAAGATATCGCCTTCAACAGAACCTGTCTCTGTAATCACAATTTGGGATGTTGCATTCGGCTGCTCACGTAAGTTCCCAACGATGTCACCCGCTATGGTACATGGCCCCTGCAAACTGACGTTGCCAGTAAATGTAATGCCCTCTTCAATCAAGCATAGCTTGTCTGCCTTGCTGGGTGTCGCGCTTGAGCCAGCTGAGACTTGGCTGTCACTGAGCGTTTCAACTTGCGACAGCTGTGTTAGAAGTGGTGCTTTATGAGCATCCGGCATGGCCGAGCCCAGAGCCGCTAGGCCAGCGTGGTCGCCTTCGGGCGTGGTGTTGAGGTAATCAGACATGGCAAGGTCCATCAAAAAAGGTTGTTGGCATCATAGCGGGATTCAAACGGTTTGATCCAATTCGGGTAGCGCATCGATGTTTTTTATCGTTTTAAATGGGCCTTGCAAATCAGCGCCTTCGTATAGTCGCAAGCGCTGTGCCGTGATGGTGCCCGTGGTTGACGCAGAACTGGCGATGTAAGCCGTTCCCATGCACTCGATCACCGTTTTCGTGGCATCCGCACCTGCTGCACCTATTCGACCAAAAACGTACAAATCACCCACTACCCTAAAGTGCCCTTGCACCTGTGCACCTTGCCAAACGATCAACCGTCCTGCAATTTGCCCCGAACCGGATAAGTTGCCTTGCACCAACAAACCGCCTTGAAAGGCAACATCTCCGCGTACATTGGACTCAGGCGCTATGCGGTTGACGATGTTCATACCCAGCGGGTCAACCACCAAGTTGTCTTGTTGCTTTGAATAATTATCGGCCATAGGAAGCATCAAACACAGTTAGGAAATAGGCAGGAAAGGCAAGCGTAGCCAAGGTTGCATGGCGTAAATCATCAAAAGCACGATGCACGCGGCAAAACCGAGCGCAAAAACGAAAGTGGAAGATTGGCTCCACTTTCTGGTCCGAGCGAACTTTCCGGCCGGAAAGGGGTGTCCTTGGTTGATTCGGGCACGAAGCAGTTGCTGCTTCAAGACGCTTCGCGCAGGGTCAGATATCCAAGATTTTGCAGTCACCGCATCTATGGTCACAAATTGATCACTTTTAAGCGCACGATTGGCAAACGCTTTGCCCAAACTCAACTCTTCAGGCAAACCAACAATGGTTGCCGTGAAATAATCATCAAGCCGTGATTGGTTTGACGCGTCCGAATCAAAAGGAAGAGCCATTTATAAGCAAACTGTATTCTGAAGGTGTCTAAGCAAAGAAAGCATGTCTCAAGTGTAAGTCAGGAATCATTCTTCTAAGACTCGTCCAGAGCCAACAAGGGATGCGCTTGCTCTGGCCAGGGGCTGCTAAAAAAGGGCATGATCATCTCAGCAGTAACCTCTTCAATGCGAGCGGGTTGCCACTTGGGTTGATGGTCTTTGTCCACAGCCAGAGCGCGGATGCCTTCAACGGTTTCACTGCTGGCACCCTGACGTTTCAGATGTGCTGTGTGAAAGCAGTGTCGCACCATGTCGCGTTCCATACGCAGGTCTTGCGCCAAGGTCATGCTGCGCCCACGGCGGATTTGCGCTAGCACCACATGCAGCATGAGGGGTGAACGGCTGCGCAACGTCTGCGCAGTTTGTTGTGCCCACGGGTCGGCGTCTGCCTCCAAGGCTTGAATGATGCTTAAAACGTTTGAAAGTGAAAAATAACGGTCAATTTTCTCTATAGCTGGCGTATTTATTGATTTATTTGCTATAGGTTTAGAGTTAACATGTTTTGCTAAAGTAGCTGGAGATTCAATGGAAGACATTTCCTGCCACAGCTCAGACAGTTGAGAGGACTCAACTTTCAAATCTGCAAGTCCATACAAAATCGCATCCTCTGCGCCAATCACGGCACCAGTCATCGCCAAATATTCGCCAACATGGCCTGGGCAGCGGCTTAAAAAGTAGCCACCTCCGACATCAGGGAAGAGTCCAATGCCCGTTTCAGGCATGGCCATTTTGGTGCGCTCCGTCACGATGCGCAGGCTTGCACCTTGAGAAATCCCCATCCCGCCACCCATCACGATGCCATCCATCACAGCCAGATAAGGCTTAGGATAGGTCGCAATGAGATGGTTGAGGCGGTATTCCTCGGTAAAAAAATCTTCTAATTCAGGATTGCCAACCAGCGCCGCTTGGTGGAAAAACCGTATATCGCCACCGGCGCAAAAGCTGCCAAACGGGTTCACCGATCCATCAACCAAGGGCTTGCTCATACCACGAATGGCGACAAAGCTGACGGCTGGGTCGTCGCGCCAAGCCAGCAATTGCGCCGTTAATGCGCGGATCATCGCTAAATTCAGTGCGTTCAGGGCTTTGGGGCGATTCAGGCTGATGAAACCGCTTTGGCCATGAACTTCAAACAGCACTTCGTTGTGAGTTTCGGGAATATTCATAGTTATTTTTTTGGAGTTGAATAAAGTTTTTGTGCCTAGGTACAAATTAAACAAGCTGTTCAAAATCGATAAAACCACGCTCTACATCAGCTAAAACTAACGTAGCCGTCAATTTTTGACCAATCCGCAGTTCTGCTTTGCTTTTTACCAAGCGCCCATCAACCGGAGGGGTAAAGATGCGCAACCAAGTGCCTTTGTTTGAAATGCTGGTAATGATGCCTTCAAATTGCTGACCGATACGCGGTACCAAGACGAAAGCGGCTTCAGATTTACGCACTTGACGTTCAACTTTGTTGGCATCACTGCCCTGCTCGTTGCAATGCTTGGCTAAGCGCTCTAACTCCTCGTCCGAGTACGGTGCTGGTGCCTTGAGCAAAGCCGCTTTGAGCAAACGCTGTGTGATGAGGTCCGCAAAACGACGGTTGGGCGCTGTGGAGTGCGAGTATTCACGCACAGCCAAACCAAAGTGACCGACCACAGCTTCATTCGGTTTTTGTAAGGCATATTCACCGGCACCCATCAGTTTAATAATCACCAACGACAAATCAGGAAAGCGCAACGGATCGGCCTGTTGACGCTTGATTAAAAACTGCTCCAAGGCTTTCGAATCTGGCTCAATAGGTAATATTTCCCCCAAATCTTTGGCGACATCCACAATTTTGCCCCAACGTTCTGGAGAACGCACCACACGGCACAAAGCACTGTAGCCTTGGCTCGCTAAAAAACGCGCCGTGACGCCGTTGGTCATCAACATCAACTCTTCAACCAGTTGCCGGGCTCGGTTGATCTGCTGCGATCGGACGTCTACAACCTCATCGCCACTGAAAATGGTTTTAGGTTGAATCGTGACAAATTCAAGTGCGCCCATGGCGTGACGCAATTGGCGTAGCTGTTGTGCCAGCGTGTCTTGCAAACGAAGCTGCTCATCCATGCCAGACACAGCTTGCGCAGCCGCTGGCAAAGCGCCCTTGCCTTCCAGCCAGAGTGCAACTGCGTCATAAGCCAGTTTGGAAAAATTATGAACATAGGCACGATAGATCGTGGATGTCATGAGCTTGGCTTCTGCTGAAAAAACCATCTCCGTCACCATGGCTAAGCGGTCTTGCTGGGCATTGAGTGAGGTTAAATCAGTAGACAGCCGCTCGGGCAACATGGGGAAAATACGCGCTGCGGTGTAGACCGAGGTGGTGTTTTTTTGTGCATGGGCGTCTATGGCTGAATCTTTTTTAACCAAAGCATCTACGTCTGCGATGGCAACCAAAACCTTTAGGGTGCCGTCTGCCAAGGGCTGACAGACGCTGAGCTGATCCAAATCAAGGGAGTCATCGTTGTCAATAGAGCACCATAATAAATGACGCAAATCTTGAATAGCTTCACCGGTTTCTACGCTTGGACCTGTCAAAGTAGCCAGTTGTTGCATCGCTTCGGCTGAAAACTCTGCTGCCAAACCACGAGCCACCATCGCATTGGCTGCGATTCTGACTAAATCATCGCGGTTGTAATGATGAGGCTCTTGGCTATTTGGCAATGGATTGGGTGCTAATGTCATAACCAGAATTTAACAGTATTTTGCAACTGTCTGAGTACGACTAAGCTAGTTCCGCTCGCGTCCTGCCAACCATTCGTTAAATACCAAGGCACCAATCACCAAAATACCGCCTGTTAATACAGCGTTATCCGGTACTTCATTCGCACCAAGCCAAGCTAGGAAAATACCAAATAAAACCTCCAGCAAAGACAGCAAGGCCACCTCTGGCGCTTTGAGTACTTTGGCGCATACAACCACCAAGACGCAAGGGATAGCCAATTGTCCCAAGCCCAAACCGGCGAGCAGGCTGACGTCATGCCAAGTCGCTTGCAACGGCAAAGCCAGTGGCAAAGTTGCAAGACATGACAGCATCGCACCGACAAGCACAGCGGGCATCAAATCCACGTCCTCGCCGCGACCATGCGCATGTTGCGTCACTGTCCAATTCAAGGCACCTGAAAGCGGCACCCCTAAAGCAACCAAAGTTCCTAGGAGGTTGGCTTGCGAAAACTGTGCTGCATACATCCAAGCGATGCCGAGTCCCGCCACGGCAATGGCGATCCATGTGCGCATCACGATACGATGCCCCAAAAAGATCCGTGAGAAAAGTGCTGTCAACAGTGGCCCTATCGACATGGTGACCAAAACGTTGGCAACGCTAGTCATCATCAAGGCAAGCATGAAAAATGTAAACATGCCACACCAGCACAAAGCTGAAACCCAGAAGATGCGCGGCGCATGACGAATTTTTGCAAAAACATCACGTCCTTTGATCATAGGCAACATGACCATGAGGCTAAGTAC
>CBDUEA010000123.1:0-5889 GCA_965365965.1 uncultured Polaromonas sp.
AACCTTTCAATGTTCTTCAGCGGGTGTGTTGGGTAGCGCACGGGAGCGCAGCACAGTAGCGATCAAGCCACTGGCGACAATCACCGCAATACCCGCCCAGCCGAGCAATGGAATTTCGTCGCCAAACAGCGTCAAGCTGTAAATAGCGGCGAAGACAATGCCCGAGTACTGCATGTTGGCAACCACCAAGGTGGAGCCTTTGGCGTAGGCGCGGGTCATGCACCATTGACCGAGCGAGGCCAGAATGCCAATCGGAATCAGCCACCAAACGCCGGTGGAGTGCCAACTGGTGGCGGGCGAGAAGCCGACCACCGCAATCCCCAAAGCGCCGGCCAGTGCGGAGCCAACGGCGAAAAAAAAGACAGTGCGCTCTTCGGGCTCACCCAAACGCCCTAGAGCCGTCACTTGCATGTAGGCCAAGGCGGCGCCCATGCCAGAGAGCAGGCCTACCAAGCCGGCGAAAAGATGGGTTTGGTCAATGGTGGGGCGCAGCGTCATGATGACGCCGACAAAACCAGCCAAGACGGTCAAAGACAGCGGGCCTTGTGACAGTGCATTTTTGGCGGTGCTGAAAAACATCGCCCCACCGACGATGAAGGCGGCAATCCAAACCCCGCTCATGTAATTCAGTGTCATGGCGGTGGCCAGCGGCAGGTAGGCAATGGCGTAAAACCAGCTGCCGAGCGACAAAACGCCAATCAAAGCGCGCCAAGCGTGCATCATGGGGTACTTAGTTGCCAAGCGCACCCCCCGCACACGCATGATGGCGTACATGAAGACCACGCTGATCACGCCTCGGTAGGCGACCAGCTCAAAGGTGTTGAAATTTTGCGACGCAATTTTGACCCCCACACCCATGGTGGCAAAGAGAAAAGAGGCCAAAACCATCCAAAGGGCTTGCATAATGTCTAAAAAGTGCTGTTTTAAGGGTAAATTTGGCTGTAACCGGCGTATTTATTCAATAGTTTGCTATTAATACTATAGTAAATTGAAGCGTAAATTAAAGAAAGGACAGCTGAAGAAAACAGCTGATTAAGCGGTCAACACCGGGGCTTGCATGGCGCGGCGGTACCACTGGTGGAACTCTTGCATGCCATCTTCCATCGGGCTTTGGTAGGGGCCCACCTCGTTGTCGCCGCGCTGCATCAAGGCTTGACGGCCAGCGTCCATGCGCAGAGCGATTTCGTCGTCTTCGACACAGGTTTCCATGTACGCGGCGCGTTGTGCTTCAACGAAGTCCCGTTCAAACTCGGCAATTTCTTCAGGGTAGAAGAACTCCACCATGTTGATGGTTTTTTGCGGACTGATGGGGTGCAGGGTCGAGACCGTCAACACATGTGGATACCACTCGACCATGATGTGCGGATAGTACGTCAGCCAAATCGCGCCAAACTTGGGTGGTGCGCCGGCGTGGTTGTCGCGCTGGTAGTTGAGCAAGGCGGTCTGCCAGCGCTCGTAAATCGCGCTGCCGGCATGGCCCAAACGGTTGGCCACGCCCACGGTTTGCACCGAGTATTCGGGTTTGAACTCCCATTGCAGGTCGCCCGTGGTGACAAAGTTGCCCAAACCGGGGTGAAAGGGGCCAACGTGGTAGTCCTCTAAATACACCTCGATGAAGGTTTTCCAGTTGTAGTTGCACTCGTGCATTTCAACGTGGTCGAGCTTGTAGCCAGTGAAGTCGAGATCAGCGCGGGGGCCGAGGTCGGCCATGTCGGCAACAACGTCGCGGCCGCTACCGAAGGGGCCTGGCTGTCCAGATTCAAACAGCAGGCCGTTCCACGCTTGCAGTTTGTAGTTGTGCAGGTGCAACTCGGGGTCGCAAGCAAAGTGCGGTGCGCCAATGAGTTTGCCCATATTCGGGCCTTTGGCGTCATACGTCCAGTTGTGTAACGGGCAGACCAAGTTGCCCCCGGCGCTGGCGGGCAAGCTGCCTTTGCCTTGCAAAATCAAGGCTTGGCGATGACGGCAGACGTTGGAGACCAGCTCAATGCCAGCTTGCCCATGAATCAGCGCGCGGCCCCCGTTTTCTTGCGGCAAGGTGTAAAAGTCGCCTTGTTTGGGTACAGCCAAGCTGTGGCCAACGTAGCGCGGACCATTCTTGAACAAAAGCTGCTGCTCGCGTTGAAACAACGCCTCATCGAAGTAGCTGCTGACAGATAACTGCGAAAGCTGGGGTGAACGCAGTGACGGTGTCGAGCCTGAATCAATCATACGAGGAGCAAGGGAGAGGAAAATTAAGCATTAAGGCATTAAAAATAGGGTGAAAAAGGGATAAAGCTGATCCATATGCCCGTGAATCTTGATTTTAACCCCCAGTCTGTAATTAACCAGTGCTTGTTGGGGACAAGGGTAAACACGGACTATGAATTGCTTTCAGAATCTTGACGCAGCATTTGATTTCAAACACAATCCAAGTCATCAGACAACCGATGTCATGTTTTTATCCCTTCCATTTGAAATGGATGAGCCAAGTTTACAGTTGAGGAGAATATTTTTATGAAACGTGAATTTCTGCGTTTGTTGGGGTGTTTGGGCGTAGCCGCTTTGTCTTTGTCGAGCGTGCCGTCCTTTGCACAAACCGATTACCCGAATAAAGCCATCAAGATAATCGTGCCCTTTCCTGCAGGTGGCACCAGTGATGTGATGGGGCGCATGATCAGCGAAGAGTTGGGGAAAATCTTAAAGCAGCCGGTCATTGTCGACAATATTGGCGGCGCTGGCGGTATTATTGGTACTGAAAAAGGAGCGAAATCAGCGGCTGACGGCTATAGCTTGGTTCAAACAGGCGTCGGGCAAAATGCGGTTGCGCATGGCTTGGATGCTGGTTTGAAGTACAACTCAGATACTGATTTTGTGCACTTAACGCAAGTTCACTCGGGTCCTAATGTTTTATTGGTGAACCCGAGCTTGCCGTTCAAAACGGTGAAGGATTTGGTGGACTATGCCAAAGCCAATCCGGGTAAGTTGGACTATGGCTATACACATGCTGCATCGGGCCATATGGCGATGGAGTTGTTCAAGCAAACAGCTGGGGTTTTTCTGACCGGCATCCCTTACCGTGGGGGTGGCCCTTTGATGACGGATCTTGTGGGCGGCACGATCAAAATCGCCTTTATCAACCAAGATGCTGCGTTGCAATTTGTGAGGGCTGGTAAATTGCGGGCATTGGCTGTCACCAGCGCGCAGCGCAACGCGTTGTATCCCGATGTTCCAACGGTGGCTGAGTCGGGTTACAAGGGTTTTGAAGCCTTGTCTTGGTCGGGTATATCTGTACAAAAAGGTACACCTAAGCCGATCGTGGACAAATTGGAGGCTGCTTTGGTGCAGGCAATGCAGTCACCCGCTATCAAGCAGCGCTTAGAGTCACAAGGTTTTGATGTTCCTGTGCTAGGTTCCAAAGCCTACACGGTATTCGTAAAAAACGAACGTGAACGTTGGACAAAGGTGATTAAAACAGCCGGTATCAAACCGCAATAATTCCGTTCTCAACGGAGTTGAACTGCCAGCAAAATCTTCGGAAGTGCTGGTATTGTTGCATCAGCTTGCAGCGTTTTATTCTGACTGGCTTTTACGCAAGCGCTCACGGCTGTTCGATAAATGTAAACGCATGGCAGTTTGGGCTGCAGCCGCGTCTTGGTTGCATATGGCGTTGAAGATATTTTTATGCTCACGGTGGACGCGCTGTAAGTACTGAAGTCGACCTTCCGCAGCCTGTTGCGGTGTGTTGACACGGGTACGCGGGATGATCATGGCACCCAAATACGTCATCAAGTCGGCGAAATGGCGGTTGCCGGTGGCGCGGGCGATTTCCATGTGGAATTGAAAATCGGGCGGTACGGCGTCAGAGTCGTGTTCGATCGAGTCTTCAAATGCATCTAAAGCCAAGCGCATCGCACTGAGGTTTTCGTCGGTACGGCGTTGTGCGGCCAAACCAGCGGCTTCTGTTTCTAGGCTGATGCGCAGCTCGAGCACGGAGATCACATCCGCGATGGTCGCAAAGTCAACCGCAGCAATTTGAAAATTTTTAGAAGCATTCGCCTCTAAAACAAAGGTGCCAATGCCATGCCGCGTTTCTACCAAATTGGAGGCTTGGAGCTTAGAAATCGCCTCACGCACAACCGTTCGGCTAACGTCAAAGCGGGCCATGATGGCCGCTTCAGTGGGCAACTTGTCGCCCGCTTTGATCTCACCGTTTCGGATGCTCGTCGCCAAAGAGTCGACAATTTCCGTGACCAAACCACGTGGTCGGCGCACGCGCGTTGAGTTGTTGGGCTGGCTTGTATCTGTTGCAGTAAGGGTTTGCGGAGAATTCATCGAAAAATGCTTGACAGCACTCAGTAGGTGGTTAAAAATGCGAGTCATCAGACAACTAACGACTTACAAGTTCTCGTAAGCAGACTGTAGCAAACTTTTCTAAAAAGTCCATCTTTTTACTTCACTGTATGACTATTCTTTCTCACAACAGAATTCTTTTGACTGGCGCAGCCGGTGGCTTGGGGCAAGCTTTACGTGGTCGCTTAGCGGCGAATTGCCATGTGTTGCGATTAGCTGACCGAGTCGATTTGGGTGTTGCCACAGCGCAAGAGGAGCTGGTATTGGCGGAATTGTCTGACGCCCAAGCGGTGATGGACATGATGGCGGACGTCGATGCCGTGGTGCATTTGGGTGGGGTGTCGGTCGAGGCCGCTTTTGAGCCGATCTTGCAAGCCAATATTTTGGGTATGTACAACTTGTACGAGGCGGCGCGTAAACAAGGCGTCAAGCGCGTCATTTTTGCCAGTTCCAACCACGTGATGGGTTTTTACAAGCAGTCTGAAACCATCACGGCCTCGCACCCGCCACGCCCAGATGGTTTGTATGGCGTGAGCAAAGCGTTTGGCGAAGATCTGTCGCGCTTTTACTTCGACCGCTACGGCATTGAGACAGCATGTGTACGTATTGGCTCCTCTTTCCCAGAGCCGCGTGACCGGCGCATGTTGGCAACGTGGTTAAGTTTTGATGACTTACACCGCTTGGTCACGGCATGCTTGACCACGCCTGTCTTGGGCCACAGCATCATTTACGGCATGTCTGACAATTCAATCACTTGGTATGACAACGCGCAAGCGCGGCATGTTGGCTACCGTCCGCAAGACAGTTCAGACGTGTTCCGCGAGGCCGTCTACGCCCGTACATCAGCGCCTGATTTGACAGACCCTGCTGCGCAGTATCAAGGCGGTGCGTTTGTGCGCACAGGTCCGTTTGAGTAAAAAATCAAAGCTGCTATGTCTCCCGCTTTGCCTTTGACCAAGACACGTGACCGGCTGGGCGAATGCCCTGTGTGGTCCGTGGCGGAACAGGCTTTGTACTGGGTCGATATTGAGGGACGACGCATTCATCGCTTTGACTGGCGCTTGCGTGAGCAGCAAAGCTGGACGATGCCTGAACGCGTGGGTTGTATTGGTTTGGTGGCGGGTGGTTTGTTGGCGGCGATGGAAACGGGGATTTTTGAAGTTGAATTGCTGACAGCACCCGCCTTCAACTTGCATTTGTTGGCAACCATCACGCACCCGCAAGCCAATATGCGCTTTAACGATGGGCGCTGTGACCGCGCAGGCCGCTTCTGGGTCAGCACCATGTGCATGGACATGTCTTTGGCGGCGCAAGTTGGCGCCATTTATTGTTTGGATGAAGCGGGTTTGAGTGGCCCCATGGTCGAAGGATTGATCACCCCTAATGGCATGGCGTTCAGTCCGGATGATAAAACCATGTATCTGTCAGATTCTCACCCGAGTGTGCAAAAAGTATGGGCCTTTGACTTCGATAGCAACACAGGACAACTGTCCAAAGGACGTGATTTTGTGGACATGATGCCGATGCCCGGTCGACCAGATGGCGCTGCTGTTGATG
>CBDUEA010000124.1:0-5853 GCA_965365965.1 uncultured Polaromonas sp.
TGTCCAAACTGCGCATCTCTGTCAGTGCCGGCGAGGCCTTGCACGACGCGACCCGTCAGCTCTGGAAACAAGCCACCGGTTTAGAGATGCTGGACGGTATTGGTGCAACAGAGATGTTCCACATCTTCATCTCCGCCGCTGGTAAAGACGTCAAAGCCGGTGCGATTGGCAAGGTCGTGCCCGGCTACACCGCCAAGGTGGTGGACGATGCTGGGAATGAAGTACCGCGTGGCACGGTGGGCAAACTCGCTGTGATCGGCCCCACAGGTTGCAAATATTTTGACGATGCACGCCAACTGAACTACGTTAAAAATGGCTGGAACTACCCCGGCGACGCCTTCATTCAAGACGTGGACGGCTACTTTTGCTACCAAGCGCGCGATGATGACATGATCATCACCGCTGGCTACAACGTCGGCGCCCCCGAGGTGGAAGACGCGATGCTGAAACATGAAGCGGTGGCCGAGTGCGCCGTGATCGGTCAAGCAGATGCCGAGCGTGGCATGGTGGTGCGGGCTTTTTGCGTGCTAAAAGCTGGGTTTGAAGCAAACGACAGTCTCGTCAAAGCTTTGCAGGACCATGTGAAAGCCACTATTGCGCCCTTCAAATACCCCCGAATCATCACCTTCGTTGATAAACTGCCTCGCACAGAAACGGGCAAGCTACAGCGGTTTAAGTTGCGACAAATTAATCAACCTTAAGGACACACCATGCGAAAACTTTTACAACCAGAAGGCTGGCTCCCTCCCAAAGGCTACGCCAACGGCATTGCGGCGCGGGGTACCTTGGTATTTGTTGGTGGTCAAATCGGTTGGAACGCGCTGCAGCAGTTTGAAACCGACGACTTTATTGAACAGACCGCGCAAACCTTGCGTAACATCGCGGCGGTGCTCAAAGAAGCTGGCGCAGGCCCTGAACACATGGTGCGCATGACGTGGTACGTGAAAGATCGCGTCGAATACAACAACCGTTTGCCTGAGTTGGGAAAGGTCTACCGCGAAGTGATGGGCAAAAACTTTCCCGCGATGGCTTGCGTGCAGGTGGCGGGGCTGATGGAAGAGCGTGCCAAGATTGAAATTGAGGTGACGGCTGTCGTGCCAGATACCTTCTCAGAAGACTTGCCGGATATCGTTTTAAATTGATTTTTGCTATATTTTAAATAGCTATAATTTCAATAAATAAGACGCCTAAAGCTATATTTTACGTAAATTTTGTTGTAAAACCATTTGCATGAGATCGGTGCTGATTTTCGGTGTGATAATTCAACAAAACTAGCGTTTGCTTGAAACTTTGAGGGAACAACATGTTTAAAATTCAAGAACTTAAAAAACTTGCACTGGGTTTGTGCGCACTTGGTCTGTTGGTAAGCAGTATTCCGGTTGTGGCGCAAACTCGCGCCTGCGTGATAGATGAGCGCAACGGCTTCTTAAGTTGTGGTCGCCTGGTGGATGAAAGCGGCCGACCAATTGTCGATTATTCAGCCCCAGCGACTGTCAGTCCTGCTTTCGGAGGCAACCGTCGTGACGACCGCATGAGCCGTGAACAGGCACAGGACCGCGTCAACCGTCTATTTAGGGAAGTCCTGGGCCGTTCTGCTGACTATGCCAGTCTGCGTAATTTTGCCGATCAGGTGGCTGACGGACGTGATTTGTCAGACCTGAGGGTCGAATTAGCCACCAGTCCGGAGGCCCGCGAAGCCATCAAGCGCATTTACCGTGAAGTATTAGGTCGTGAAGCCGATACATCCGGTCTGGAATCGCAAATCAGTGAATTGCGAGGCGGTCAGTCCTTGAACCAGATCCGAGATGCCATTAGCCGCAGTCCAGAGGCGCGCAATCGCAGGTAAGAATAGCAGGTAAGCCGGCGATGCTTAGCTGTGTGTTTGCTATTTATAATATAGCAATAAGTATATAAAATACGCTGGCTACAGCTGTTTTTTAAAGGTAAAACGGCTTTCATGTAAAATTATGGGTTATTTACGGCATTCATTCCAAATTACCCATGATCCAAATCACTCTTCCCGACGGTTCTAAACGCGATTACGAGGCTGCAAGCGTTACGGTAGCGGACGTTGCGTTGTCTATCGGTGCAGGCTTGGCCAAAGCGGCTTTGGCCGGCAAAGTAAGAGCCAAAGGCGAACCTGAAGATTCTGGCAAAGTGGTGGACACGAGTTTCAGTATCACCAAAGACAGCACCCTTGCCATCATCACCGCCAAAGACGCGGACGGCTTAGAAGTGATTCGCCACTCGACAGCGCATTTGCTGGCTTACGCCGTGAAAGAGCTGTTCCCCGAAGCGCAGGTCACGATTGGCCCGGTCATTGAAAACGGGTTTTTCTACGACTTTTCAACCAAGCAGCCGTTCACGCTAGAAGACTTGAAGCTGATCGAGAAAAAGATGACCGAGCTGGCCAACAAAGACGAGCCCGTCACACGCCGTGTGCTACCGCGCGACGAAGCGGTGGCTTACTTCAAGGGGCTGGGCGAGCATTACAAGGCGGAAATCATTGCCAGCATCCCCAGCAATGAAGATGTGAGCCTGTACCGCGAAGGCAAATTTGAAGACCTGTGCCGTGGTCCGCACGTGCCATCCACTGGCAAATTAAAGCATTTCAAGCTGATGAAGCTGGCCGGCGCCTACTGGCGCGGCGACCACAACAACGAGATGCTGCAACGCATCTACGGCACAGCTTGGGCGACCAAAGACGAGTTGCAGCAGTACCTGACGTTGCTGGAAGAGGCTGAAAAGCGCGACCACCGTAAGCTGGGACGCGAGTTGGACTTGTTCCATATCGACGAGCATTCACCCGGCACTGTGTTTTGGCACCCCAAAGGCTGGACAGTCTGGCAGGGCGTGGAGCAATACATGCGCAAGGTTTACCAAGACAATGGTTACCAAGAGGTCAAAGGGCCGCAAATTTTGGACCAAAGTCTGTGGGAAAAGACCGGCCATTGGGACAAATACAAAGAAAACATGTTTGTGACCGAGTCGGAAAAGCGCGATTACGCCTTGAAGCCGATGAATTGCCCAGGTCACATCCTGATTTACAAACACGGCATGAAAAGCTACCGCGACTTGCCGTTGCGTTTCGGTGAATTTGGCGCTTGCCATCGCAATGAGCCTTCGGGCGGCTTGCACGGCATCATGCGGGTGCGCGCGTTCACGCAGGACGATGGCCATATTTTCTGTACCGAGGCGCAGATCCAAGACGAAGTGGTGGCATTCACCACGCTCTTGCAGAAAGTCTACGCAGACTTTGGCTTCAAGAACATCATCTACAAGCTCTCAACCCGCCCTGAAAAGCGCATTGGCACTGAAGAAAGTTGGGACAAAGCCGAGCAGGCGTTGGCCGAGGGTTTGAAGGCGTCGGGTTGCGATTTCACTTATTTGCCGGGCGAGGGCGCTTTTTACGGACCGAAAATCGAATACACCCTGAAAGACGCACTGGGTCGCGAATGGCAGTGCGGCACGATTCAGGTCGACCCGAACATGCCTGAGCGTTTGGATGCTGAGTACGTGGGTGAAGATGGGGGTCGCCATCGCCCCATCATGCTGCACCGCGCGATTGTCGGTAGTTTGGAGCGCTTTATCGGCATATTGATCGAAGAACATGCTGGCGCACTGCCATTTTGGCTGGCACCGGTGCAGATTTCTATCCTCAATATCACCGATTCGCAGGCGGAATATGCCAAAGATGTTGCTAAACGGTTGAAAAATAAGGGCTTTCGGGTCGAATTGGACTTACGAAACGAGAAAATTACGTATAAAATACGGGAGCATTCGATGCAAAAGCTGCCATACATCCTCGTTATCGGTGATAAAGAGATGGCAGCAGGAGCCGTTGCAGTGCGCGCCCGAGGCAATAAAGACCTTGGTGTGATGTCGTTACAAGACTTTGAAACAAGAATTGCAGACGACATTGCTTCTAAAGCATAAGTTTTAAGCTTAAGTTTAAAATTGACCATTTAATGGTCTAATTATGTTCTAGCCGGCGTATTTGTTGCGGTGTTAGCTATATTATTTATAGCATTTTAATTTTAAGGAAATCGCCATAGCTACTGAATTTCGTGATCGTCGCCAGCGTGAAGAGCGTAAACATCGTCTTAACCGTGAAATCATGGCGCCAGAAGTGCGTTTGTCAGGCCCAGAAAACGAGCCTTTAGGTATCGTGAGCTTGATGGAAGCCCTGCGCTTGGCCGGTGAATATGACGTTGACTTGGTTGAAATTGTTGCCACAGCAACGCCGCCTGTATGTCGTTTGATGGACTACGGCAAGTTCAAGTACCAAGAGCAAAAGAAGGCGGCAGACGCGAAATCTAAGCAGACCGTTATCGATATCAAGGAGATTAAGTTCCGACCAGGTACGGATGATGGCGATTACAACATCAAGATGCGCAATATCAAGCGTTTCTTGGAAGATGGTGATAAGTGCAAGATTACTTTGCGCTTTCGGGGTCGCGAGATCACGCACCAAGAGATTGGCATGGATTTGCTCAATCGCATTCGCGATGAGTTGCGTGATTTGATCGTGGTGGAGCAGTTTCCAAAGTTGGAAGGCCGTCAAATGGTCATGATGATTGCGCCAGGTAAGAAAAAAGTGGTTGCAAAACCGCAAGTTACGCCAGAAGCAACTGCAAAAGTAGATGTGCAGGCGTAACTGGTAATGGGTGTTAAAGCCGATTACTAAAAAAGTGGAGGGTTTAACGACTCGCTACTAATAAGTGGAGAGATTTAAACCTCACCACTAACAAGTGGTAGGTCTAAGGACTCGCCACTAACAAGTGGCTCGGGGCCAACAAGTTTGCGTAGGTTCGCAAACGCCTCACGAGCACAATAGAAAAGGAGCATGAATATGCCCAAAATGAAGACCAAAAGCGGTGCGAAAAAACGTTTTCGCGTTCGTCCGGGTGGTACCGTTAAGCGCGGTCAAGCCTTCAAACGTCACATCTTGACCAAGAAGACCACTAAAAACAAACGCCATTTGCGCGGTTCAACTGCAGTGCATGAGACCGATATGGGTCGTATGTCACAAATGTTGCCCGGCCAAGGCATTTAATTAACGACGAACAAGGAGTACTTACATGCCTCGCGTCAAACGTGGTGTAACGGCCAGAGCCCGTCACAAAAAAATCATCGCCCTCGCTAAGGGTTTTCGCGGTCGCCGCGGTAATGTTTTCCGGGTCGCTAAAGAAGCGGTCATGAAAGCAGGGCAATATGCCTATCGTGACCGTCGGACTAAAAAGCGCGTATTCCGCCGTTTGTGGATTGCCCGTATCAACGCCGCCGCGCGTGAATGCGGTCTGACCTACAGCCAATTCACCAATGGTTTGAAGAAAGCTTCTATTGAAGTTGACCGCAAAATGTTGGCTGACATTGCAGTGCACGACAAAGCTGCTTTTGCAAGCATCGTGGAACAAGTTAAAGCCAAACTGGCTGCTTGATTTCCCGCATGCAGTTGCTATTGATAAAATAGCATCTTAAGCAATAGAAACAAGGGCTAGAGCTTTATTGCACTAGCCCTTTTTCAATGTAGAGATTGAAAAGTCAGTTGATGACTTGATCCGATGTAATTTTAAAAGTTTCAGAATAAAAAATATGAACGACTTGAACGCCATTGTTGAAGATGCCAAACTCGCTTTCAGAGCTGCAACTAGCCCTGCTGATTTAGAAAATGCAAAAGCACAGTTTCTAGGCAAAACGGGCCGCATGACTGAGCTCATGAAAGGCATGGCGCAGTTATCTGTGGATGAGAAAAAATCACGCGGAGCAGCCATCAACGTGGCCAAGCAGGCGATTGAGGCGGCTCTCACGGAGCGCCGCCAAGCGATGGCAGATGCTGAGTTGCAAGTGCAG
>CBDUEA010000125.1:0-5815 GCA_965365965.1 uncultured Polaromonas sp.
ATGCCTGGCTTTAGCGTGGGCAAACGCCTTAAAAAATTAGGCATGAAAGCGCAAGACACTTCCGAGCTGTTCTTCGACAACGTCAAGCTTGGCCCCGAGCATCTGCTGGGTGGTAAGGCGCATGAGAACAGGGGCTTTACCTGCCTGATGGAGCAACTGCCGTGGGAGCGCCTGCAAATTGCGATAAGCGCCGTGGCTGCTGCCCAATCCGCTATCAACTGGACGGTGGATTATGTGAAAGAGCGCAAGGTGTTTGGCCAGCCTGTAGCGGCCTTCCAAAACACGCGCTTTACATTGGCCGAGCTGCAGACCGAGGTGCAAGTGGCGCAGGTGTTTGTGGACAAATGCTGCGAGCTGATTTGCCAAGACAAGTTGGACACGGCCACTGCCAGCATGGCCAAGTACTGGACGACGGACCTGCAATGTAAAGTCATGGACGAGTGCGTACAGCTATTCGGCGGCTACGGCTACATGTGGGAATACCCCATCACCCGCGCCTACGCAGACGCGCGCGTGCAACGCATCTACGGCGGCACCAACGAGATCATGAAAGAGGTGATCACACGGAGTATGGGGCTGGGGAAGTAAACAAGAGAAAAGCGAAAACTCGAAGTATTGCTATGAATTAAATAGCAAATTATGCAATAAATTCGCCGGCTAGAGACTAGTTTAACCCTTTAAATTGTGTGGATATTGCTTGTCTTCTAGGTGACAGAAAGACGCTTGTACGCTCGGTGTATCGGGTGCAACCCTAGGTGTGAACGAGGCTATTCAGACTATAAACAGGCAGGTTCAATTTCTTCAATGTAGGAGACAGCGTGCAACTTCTTCAACTGGTTATCAGCGGTATCGCACAGGGGTGCATCTACGGGCTGATCGCACTCGGCTTTGTGCTGATTTACAAGGCGACAGAGACCGTGAGCTTCGCCCAAGGTGAGTTGATGATGCTGGGCGCGTTCGGCGGCTTGGCGGGCATGACACTGCTGGGTTTTCCTTACTGGTTATCGGTGATCTGTGCCATTGCCGGCATGGCTGTTTTCGGCATGCTGCTGGAGCGGGTGGTGATTCGGCCTGTTCTGGGCCAGCCGGCGTTTTCTATTGTGATGCTGACCATTGGTATTGGTTATGTCGCGCGTGGTCTGATCACCATGATTCCCAATATTGGCACCGAAACACATACCTTGCCCGTACCCTACAAGGACCAAATTTGGAAGTTGGGTGGTTTGATTCTCAATGTCGAGCAAATGGTCGTTATTGTCGCCACGGGGGTGCTGTGTGCGGTGTTATTCACCGTTTTCAAATACAGCAAAATTGGCGTGGCCATGCAAGCCGCTTCACAAAACCAGCTGGCGGCTTATTACATGGGTATTCCCGTTAAGCGCATCAATGGCTTGGTTTGGGGGCTGGCGGCAGCGGTAGCAGCAGTCGCTGGTTTGCTGCTCGCACCGATCACGTTTGTGCATGCCAACATGGGATTCATTGGCCTCAAAGCTTTTCCGGCAGCGGTGGTCGGCGGTTTTGGCAGCTTGCCGGGTGCGATTGTGGGCGGTTTGATCATCGGTATTGTGGAGTCGTTGTCCGGTTTTTACCTGCCAGACGGCTTCAAAGACATTGCGGCCTACGTGGTGGTGCTGATCATGCTCATGGTCAAACCCAACGGTTTGTTTGGCGAAAAACTACGTAAAAAAGTCTAAAACATGCGCTTCATCTTTAAAACCGATTACGCACAAGACATCAAGCTGGCCAAGCACGGCGGGCAGGTGTTTTGGTACGGCTTGCTGCTGGTGTTGTTGGCTGCCGCGCCTTGGATCATTCCCGAGTATTGGCTGGCACAGCTCACTTTTATCTTGATTTATTCAATCGCCGGCCTTGGATTGATGTTGTTGGCGGGTTTCACTGGTCAATTCTCATTGGGACATGCGGCGTTCTTGGGTGTAGGTGCTTACACGCAAGCGGTGTTTACCAACATGGGCGTGCCGTTTCCGGTCGCACTGGCCTTGGCGGGTACGGTGTCAGCCGCCGTCGGCGTGGTCGTTGGTTTGCCTGCCTTGCGCGTGAAAGGCATCTATTTAGGCATTGCGACGATTGCGTTTGGTTTCATTGTCGAAGAAGTCTTTGCCCGTTGGGAATCCGTCACAGGTGGTAACTCCGGCATCAACGTTAAAGCGCCAGAAATGTTTGGTTGGACGCTCAACTCCAACATTGAGTTTTATTTGCTGTGCTTGGTGATTACCGTGCTGGTGACTTTGGGCATCATGAACTTGCTGCGTTCTTCAACAGGCCGTGCTTTTGTGGCGATTCGAGATTCAGAAATCTCAGCGCAAAGCATGGGCATCCATTTGGCGCGTTACAAAACTTTATCTTTTGCTATTTCTGCGGCACTTGCGGGAGTCGCTGGCGCACTGTATGCACACAAGCTGCAGTTTATTTCGCCCGACCAGTTCAATATTTTGCAATCCATTGATTTGTTGTTGTTGGTGGTGATTGGTGGTTTGGGCTCGGTGCACGGGGCATTTTTGGGTGCGATCTTTTTGATTGCCATGCCGCAGTTGATTTCATTAACCAAAGACTATTTGCCCGATGTGATTGGCCAAGCGCCAGGTTTGCAGTCGGTGGTCTATGGTGCGGTGTTGATTGCTTTCGTGATGTTTGAACCGATGGGATTGTATGGCCGTTGGCTCAAGGTTAGGACGTATTTACAAACCTTCCCGTTCTACCGCAAAGGTATGTTCAAGCGGCAGAAGTCATTTCAAAAATCGGACCGCTTGCGCTAAGGATGAACGATTTATGAACGACCTTTTACTCAGCGCCCAAAATCTCAGTGTCCGTTTCGGCGGAGTTCTGGCTGTTAACAATGTGAGCTTTGATGTCAAACAAGGCGAAGTATTCACCTTGATCGGCCCCAATGGGGCAGGCAAAACGACGGTTTTTAACCTGATCAGCCGCATCTACACGCCTACCAGTGGCGAGATCATGTATTTGGGCAACAAACTGACTGACCAAGCGCCTCATAAGATTGCCTCACTGGGTATTGCGCGTACGTTCCAAAACATTGAGCTGTTTGAGCATGCCACCGTGATGCACAACTTGTTGATTGGCGGCCATACGCATAAACAAACCGGTTTTTGGAGTGAGGTGTTTTTTACGCCTAAAACTTTTGCTGCAGAGGTGGAGGCGCGTGAGAAGGCAGAAAAAATCATTGAGTTTTTAGATTTGCAGCACCACCGTGACTCACTGGTGGCAGGCTTGCCGTATGGCGTGCGTAAAGTGGTCGAAATGGGCCGTGCTTTGTGTACCGAACCCAAATTGCTTTTGCTGGACGAGCCTTCTTCAGGTTTGAACGTCGAAGAAACGGATGACATGGCGTTTTGGATTCAAGACATCAAAAACGAGTTGGGCATCACGGTACTGATGGTTGAGCACGACATGAGCTTGGTATCCAAGGTGTCTGACCGTGTGGTGGCGATGAATCAGGGCGCTGTGCTCGCGATGGGGACGCCGCGCGAAGTACAAACGGACCCCAGCGTGATCGAGGCATATCTAGGTTCGATTGACGATGTGTCTTCATTGCGGAGGGCAGCATGAGCCAATTGACTGAAAACAATGCCGCCAGTGCGGCGTCGTCTGCAGAGCAGCCCATGCTCAAACTGCTCAATGTGGAAAGCGCCTATGGTCCAATCAAGGCAATTCGTGGTGTGAGTTTGCAGGTTAAAAAGGGTGAAATCGGCACAGTGCTCGGCTCCAACGGGGCGGGTAAGACGACGATTTTGAAGACTATTTCCGGCATCATCGACCCACGCAAGGGGACAATTGAGTTCAAAGGCCAAAATATCACTGCGCGGGATCCAGCCTTCGTCGTGCAGCAGGGTTTGAGCCATGTGCCTGAAGGTCGCGAGGTGTTTCCGTTGCTCAGCGTACGCGACAACCTGATGATGGGGGCGTACACCCGCAAAGACAGCGATGGTGTCGCCAAAGACATTGAAACGGTGTTTGGTTACTTCCCTATTTTGAAGGAACGCGCGGCGCAAGACGCGGGCTTGTTGTCGGGTGGGCAGCAGCAGATGTTGTCTATCTCGCGCGCGTTGATGGCCAACCCGGATTTGATTTTGTTGGATGAGCCGAGTTTGGGGCTGAGTCCTAAGTTGACCAAAGAGATTTTTGAAATTGTGGTGCGTATCAACCGCGAGCGTGGTACCACGATTCTGTTGGTCGAACAAAACGCCAACATGGCACTCAACGCCTCTGACTACGGGTATGTGTTAGAAAACGGACGCATCGTCATGGAAGACACCTGTGCGAACTTGCGTGAAAAAGACGACATCAAAGAGTTCTATCTTGGTATGAAAGAAGAAGGACAACGCAGCGAGCGTCGCTGGAAAAAGAAAAAGACCTGGAGATGATGCATGGCTAAGTTGTGGAACCTTGGCAGTGACCCTGATTTGGCACCTAATCGCGAGATCGCGATGCTGGGGGAGACGATTCCAGCGATGTTCTGGAACGCTGTTGAGCAGCGGGGTGAAACTACTTGGTTACGACAAAAACATCTCGGCATTTGGCGTAGCGCCAGCTGGCAACAAACGGCAGTGGCAGTGAGCGAAATCGCGGGCGGATTGATGTCTATGGGTTTTGCCAAAGGGGAGTGCTCATCCATTTTGGCCAATACCGTGGTGGAATGGGTCTGGGCTGACTTGGCCGTGTTGTCTGCAGCCGGTGTCGCCAACGGCATCTACCCAACCGATGCTTCCAGCCAGGTGCAGTACTTGTGCGAAGACTCTCGAACCACCGTTTTGTTTGTAGAAGACGATGAGCAGCTGGACAAAGCGCTGGAAGTGCGAGACCAACTGCCTTTGCTTCGCAAAATTGTGGTTTTTGATATGGAAGGCTTGAGCAACCTGCAAGACCCGGGCATCATCAGCTTGGACGGTTTACGTGCTTTAGGCCGCGAGTATTTGGCCAAACATCCTGATGAATTAAAGCAGCGTGTTGCTTCGGTGCAGCCGCAGGATTTGGCGATTTTGGTTTACACCTCGGGTACGACGGGCAAACCCAAAGGTGCGATGCACAGCCACGAGGGCTTGGTCTTCACCGTTCGCGGGTACAACACACTGGTGTCACAAACCACGGCGGACGAGCGCATGTGCTTCTTGCCGCTGTGCCATATTGCTGAGCGGGTGGGCGGTGAGTACCATGCGCTTTACACCGGTGCTAAACTCAACTTTGTCGAAAACCCAGAGACGATTCCTGAAAACGTGCGCGAGATTGCGCCGACGGTGTTCACCGCCGTGCCGCGCGTGTGGGAAAAATTTTATTCAGGGGTGATGATTTCGCTCAAAGAGGCTGGCGCCGTGCAGCAAGCGGCCTATGCGTGGGGCATTGGCGTAGGAACCAGCATTGCAGACAAAGTATTGGCAGCTCAACCGGTCAGTGCCTGGTTGAAATTGAAGTTCCAAATTGCGCAGTGGTTGGTGCTGAATAATGTACGTAAGCTCATCGGTATCCATCGCGCACGCTTTTTAGTGACCGGTGCAGCGCCGATTTCACCTGAGTTGGTGAGGTGGTATTTGGCGCTGGGTGTGCCGATGCTGGAAGTGTGGGGCATGACAGAAACCTGTGGTGCGTCAACTGGTGTGCCCTTGAGCAAAATGAAGCCGGGTTCGATTGGTCCTGCTGCAGAATACAACGAGGTGAAATTGGATCCAGTGACGAGTGAGATTTTGGTGCGCGGTAAAAACGTGTTTATGGGGTATCTCAATCTGCCCGAAAAAACCGCTGAAACTATTGACCAAGACGGTTGGCTGCACACCGGTGATGTGGG
>CBDUEA010000126.1:0-5781 GCA_965365965.1 uncultured Polaromonas sp.
GCAAAGGGGCGTGCACGGCGACCGAGGTCGCGCAAGAAGGCGATGACTTCAACCGGTGATTTCGCCATTTTGGTTGCGACGGACACTTCAGCGTAGTTTTTGTAACCCAAGAGCTTGGCTTCTTCGTCGCGCAGGCTCAAAATTTCATCAATCACGTCTGAGTTGTCAAACTTGGCGGCTTCGGCTGGGGTGGGAAAGTTGGCTTGGTCAGACGAGCGGGTGGTGTAGGCGCGGTACAAAACCTCGCGCAAGGCGCTGCTGGTGGCAAATTGCATGACCGGCAAGTAGCACGGCATTTTCAGGGTGAGCTTGTATTGACCCATCTTGCCGTCTGCATCGGCCAGTTGCTGCGCGGTGTGAAGAACATCGTACGGTACTCCGTCTAACTCGTCTGGGTTGGCGTAGTAGGCAAAAACATCGGTTGCATCCATGGCGTTTTCACTGAATTTTTGACTCAATTCTGCCAATCGAGCTTGGATTTGCGCAAATCGCTCTTTGGCTGAACCCGTTAATTCTGCACCGCTCAAGACAAAATTACGCATGGCATTTTTGTGCGCTTGCAGTTGCTCAGGGTTGAGCGTGGCCACGTCAATGGCTTTGTATTTGGCGTAAAGCGCTTCGTTCGCTCCCAATGCGGTATAAAACTCAGTCACTGTCGGCAAAGATTGGTTGTAGGCTGCACGCAACTCAGGCGTATCGGCCACATGGCTCAAATGGCTGACGGCACCCCAAGACGATCCTAGCTTTTCATTGGCGACATCCAACACTTTAGAAATGGCTAACCACTGGGCAGGAAAGTCGGCTGCGGTCACGGTGTCCAACGCCGTTTGGGCCTGGGCAAGCAGCTGCTCGACGGCTGGTGCCACGTGTTCGGCTTTGATTTGGTCAAACAAAGGCAAATTCAGGGCTGAAGATGTGTTTTGGAGCAGTGGGTTGGCGATTGGTGTAGTCATAGCAGCAGATATGCGGTCAAGTGGGGCAGATTCAAGCATCTGGTCAAGCTTGTAGGCTTCGTTCAGCCGAATTGAGCGTGTTGACCAAGAGCATGGTGATCGTCATCGGCCCCACGCCGCCGGGTACGGGGGTGATGTGGCTGGCAACTTCTTTGATGGCGGCAAAATCTACGTCGCCACACAGTTTGCCGTTATCGTCGCGGTTCATACCCACGTCAATCACGATGGCACCGGGTTTGACCATGTCTGCCGTCAGCACATTGCGACGACCGACGGCGGCAACCACCACGTCGGCTTGCAGCGTGTGTGCTTTGATGTTCTCGGTCGCGCTGTGGCAAACCGTTACGGTGGCATGGGCCGCTAACAGCATCAGCGCCATCGGTTTGCCGACGGTGTTGCTGCGGCCAATAACGACGGCGTGTTTGCCACGCAGGTTGATGCCTGTGCTTTCAATCAACTTCATGCAGCCAAACGGGGTACAAGGATTGAAGCCAGGCGCTCCCGTCATCAGTTCGCCGGCGCTGAGGGTCGAATAGCCGTCCACGTCCTTGCTGGCGGCAATAGCTTCGATCACAGCGTGCGGGTCAATGTGCTTGGGCAGCGGCATCTGCACCAGGATGCCGTGGATGGACGCGTCAGCATTGAGCGCTGCAATCCGTGCCAGCAAATCGGCTTGGCTCAAGGTCGCTTCATATTTTTCAAAAACCGAATGTAAGCCGCTATCTTCACAGGCTTTGACCTTATTGCGCACATAGACTTGGCTGGCGGGGTCTTCACCCACCAAAATCACCGCCAAACCGGGCGTGATGCCACGCGCTTTGAGGGCGACCGTACGCGCAGTGACTTCGGCTCGGAGTTGTTTGGAAAGGGCGATACCGTCAATGTTCTGAGCTGTCATGGTGATAGTTTTGAAAAAAAGTTAATTAATCAACAGGTTAAGGCTTTGAGTCAGCAAAACATGCTTTAAAAGCAAAAACGCCAGTCTAAAAGCTCATTTTAATGGCAAAAATGGCTGTAGCCGGCGTATTTATTGGTTCATTAGCTATAGTAAATATAGCATTATAGATTAGATCATACTGCGTATTGAAGTATTGATTAAGCTGCCTTCGGTGCGTTTTTACCCAAGGCAATTTTCAGCAAGTCAGCTACGGTGTTGGCGCCCAACTTTTCCATGATGTTGGCGCGATGCGCTTCTACGGTTTTGATGCTGATGGCCAAGTCGTCAGCGATTTGCTTGTTCAAACGACCCGCAACGATACGCTCCAGCACCTGCGCTTCGCGGCTGGTGAGCTTGCCGAGCAAGGCTTCGCGGCTGGCTGATTCCTGTTGCTCCATAAAAGTGGATTTCGCCATGTCCAGCATGCGCTCGACCAATCTGACCAAAGACTCTTCTTTAAAGGGCTTTTGGATAAAGTCCATCGCGCCTTTTTTCATGGTGTCTACCGCCATAGGCACGTCGCCATGACCCGTGATAAAAACGATAGGCAAGGGTGATTGACGCTCGATCAGACGGTTTTGCAGGTCCAGACCTGTCATGCCACCCATGCGGATGTCCACAATCAAGCAAGCTACTTCACGCGGATCGTAGCGGCTCAAAAATGACTCTGCGGAGTCAAAGCAGCGTACTCGGTAGTCTTTGCCTTCCAACAGCCATTGCAAGGAGTCGCGCACCGCTTCATCGTCATCGACAACGTAAACAGTACCTTTTTTAGGAATCAAACTCATGCAATTACTCCAGCTTCAGGATGGTAAGAAAAAATGTGTGGTGGTCGTTGTGACTTGCCAATTAATTTAGGTATCGCTGTGCAGCGGTATCCAAAAAGCAAATCGACAGCCGACGATGGTCTCGCCATTGTAAATGTTCTCAGCAGCGATCCTGCCAAGGTGCGACTCGACTATAGAACGGCACAAATTCAAACCCATGCCCATACCTTCTACCTTGGTCGAGAAAAAGGATTCATACAAATGCGCCATGACTTCAGGCGTTAAGCCTTGGCCAGTGTCTACTACCGCAAATTCAACAACGTCGCGGTCATCAACCTTTTGGGGGGTAACGCGCAATTCGACGTTGCGGTTGGATGATTTGCGATGCGCAGCATCCACAGATTCTGCTGCATTTTTAAGCAAGTTAATCAGGACCTGTTCAATCAAAATCGGATCCACATAGAGCTCTGGCAAGCGTGCAGCCACGTACATTTGCAGATTAACATTGCGGCGACGCATCTCAATGTCGGCCAACTCACGGGCGGCTTCGACCATAGAAGCAACGTTCGACAAGGTGCGGTTGGGGGCGCTGCGTTTTACAAAAGTGCGAATCCGCTGAATAATTTGACCTGCTCGTTGCGCTTGATGGGCTGTCTTCTCTAAAGTACTGATCACATCTGCTTCAGAAATTTGCTTGTCTTTGATGCGCGAAACCATGCCGTTGCAGTAGATGTTGATGGCCGTCAGCGGTTGGTTCAGCTCATGCGCGACGCTGGAGGCCATCTCGCCCATAGTGATGAGCCGGCTGGCACTTTGGGCCCGTTCGGCTTGCAGGGCTGCTTGGCGTTCTGCATCTCGGCGGGGTGTTATATCGGTCGCAATAACCATCTGCGCCAATCTCCCATCGACCCACGTCAAGTAGCGTGAGCGCACTTCAAGCCATTTGGACAAGACTGGGATAAAGATTTCAAAATTTTTAGCAAACGATGGACTGAGCTGGTCCAGTGGTAGACCCGCCAAACTGTCCACGTCATCGTCTTCTTCTTCAACCGGATGACGATGCGGTACGCCGGCTTGTTCAATCAAACGCAAGTGTCCCACGGTATCGCCACCAAACCATTGGCGGTACATTTTGTTGGCAAACAGCAGGTCTGAACGACCTAATGGCGCGACGGACACTGAAGCATCCATTCCTTCAAGTACCGTGATGAAGCGGTCCTGTGATTCAGTCAACTGTTGGCGCACGCGGTTTGGCTCCGTGATGTCTGTGGTGGACGTCATCAAACCTGTTTGGCGACCTTTAGAGTCAATCAAGGGCGAGACGTACATGCGCGCGTCAAAGAGTGTCCCGTTTTTTCGCTTCACACGCATTTGAAAGCCACTTTGCGGTGAATACCCCCCCAATTCATCGGCCAATTGTTTTGTCAAGATTTCACGGTCTTGCTCAGGCCAATACACAAAGGGTGCGGTTTTACCCACCAAATCGTCCTCTGACCATCCTGTCATTTGGCAAAAAGCAGGGTTTACGTAGGTGATTTTACCGTTCATGTCCAAAGCGCGCATACCTGTCAGCATGGAATTTTCCATCGCGCGACGAAAGTTGGTCTCGCGAATGAGTGCTTGCTGTGCTGTCATGCGCTTGCGCGTATGCCGCCACGTGCCAATCAGCATCCACACTGTTAAAGCACTCAGTGCTACAACCAACCAAAACAAACCGCTGCCAATCAAACCCAGTGAGGTGCGGTAACCCTGTGCCCGCAAGATCATGTCATTACCCACCGGAGCAACAGGGATTTGGTACTCGATAGGGATTCTCGACCAAGGCAACAGTCTCGTTGCAGGGTTGCGCGGCATGATTGGCGTGCCAGCTAGAACGCTGTTTTTGCCATTGACCAAGGTCACCGCATATTTGGCTGTAATTTCCGGAGGCACGCCATAGCGTAGCAAGCCATCCACTGAGTATTCGGCCATGATGACGCCTGCAAATTTACCTTTGTCGCTAAGGGGCAGCAGTAGCTGCAAGATAGGCTGGCCACCCTGCGAAACCATGGGGTGTGAGTACACTGGTTGTGCCAAGTCCCGCGTTTGATTGAAGGCGCCCTCTGTTTCACCTGGTTTCAAAACGTCGCCAACACCTCGCAGTTGCGCCACAGATGCGCTTGGCGAGGCGTAAGCGGCTTTGACTTTTTGCTTGGCATCCAACCATGAGACGGCATGCAATTCTGGATGATTCGAGACAAGCGTTTCCGCTTGCGTAGTGAAATCTTCGGCATCCATTTCTTTGCTTGACACATCTCTGGCGATGCGCATGAGCTGTTCTTGCCGCTCCAGCAGGCGCAGCCTTATACGTTGTTGCGCGTATTCAACATCGCGTTTAACTGCTTCTTGTTCACGTTCAATTTCTTCAAAACGCAGATAGGCAAACGATGCACTGATCACTGTTAAAAATAGCAACACAGTCACAACAGGGCCTATCAAAGCGAAACGATCTTGACGGTTGGGCGACTGCTTGCGCCACCACGATCGAAATTGTTTGGGCAGACTGACAAGCCAGTTTTGCTGAGAATTACTGCTAATTACATCCATTTAGTGAGTGTAGATGAGGCGACGGATTAAGTTCGCTGGGGGCGATTATTTGCATTGCAAATTTATTAAATATTTCACAATACAAAATTAACATTCATAATTTGATATTTACAAAAAAATATGCCAAAATAGAGGAATTGATCTAAATTGCGATTAAATTGCATACAGTTTGGTTTCAATAAAAAAAGAAGTAGCAGCCGTTAATACCGTGCTAAATTGCGATTAAATTGCATACAGTTTAGTTTCAATATAAAAAGAAGTAGCAGCCGCTCATACCGTGTTAAGCAACAGTGACGACATCACAACAGGAGACAACCATGTCAGCAGTTCCAGAAAATCTATTTGGCTCGATTTCAAACGACGTCGATAAACTTGAAACCCGCGAGTGGACGGACGCTTTGTCCGCCGTGATTGCAGCTGAAGGCCCCGAACGGGCGCATTTCTTACTAGAACAGCTGCTGGAACATGCGCGTCAAAACAGCATCGACATGCCCTTTTCTGCCACTACAGCTTATGTCAACACCATAGAGCCTGAGCA
>CBDUEA010000127.1:0-5609 GCA_965365965.1 uncultured Polaromonas sp.
GGCAATGCATCTGGCAAGATCTATGCCTCCATTTATATCCGTTTGGTGGACCGCAAAGATCGCAGTCGCAATGTGGATGAGTTATCCAACATCCTTCGTCAGCGCTTAAAGCAAGTGCCTGGCATCACAGTGACGCATGCGGGTTTGCTCGACTCCGTGGGTGGCAACAAGCAAGTGGAATTCTCACTGCAAGGCCCTGACCTTAAAGAACTTGAGCGTTTGACACAAATGGTCATGAACAAAATTCGCGATGTTCCAGGCTTTGTCGATTTGGACTCTAGCGTCAAGCCTAATAAACCGACCATTCAAATTGATGTCAAACGCGATGCCGCCTCAGACCTCGGTTTGAGTGTGGCTCAAATTGCGAACCAGCTGCGCACCTTGGTAGCAGGAACCACGGTTGGCAATTGGCGCGCCAGTGATGACCAAACCTACAATGTCAACGTTCGACTTGAACCCGTTGCGCGCGACACATTACAAGACTTGGAGCGACTACCTTTTGCCGTCGGCACGAATGCTGATGGTAGCTCTCGCATCGTGCGCTTGAGCCAAGTGGCCAATGTCAAAGAATCGACGGGTTCTAACCAAATCAACCGACGCGACTTAACCCGGGAAGTAGCGATCAATGGCAACGCCTACAACCGGTCAGCGGGTGAGGTCTCTAACGATATCAAGAAGATCCTAGATAACGTCAGCTTTCCTCCGGGTTACCGGTACCAGTTTGGTGGTTCTACCAAGAACATGGCTGAGTCATTTTCTTATGCTCTGTCGGCCTTGGTTTTAGCAATTGTGTTTATTTACATGGTTTTAGCCAGCCAATTCAAGAGCTTTTTGCAGCCGTTGGCGTTGATGACCGCTTTGCATTTGACGTTGATTGGAGTGGTGTTAGCGCTCTTGATGTTCCGCTCCACGCTGTCCATGTTCTCGGTGATTGGCGTGGTCTTGTTGATGGGCCTGGTCACCAAAAATGCTATTTTGTTGGTGGACTTTGCTATCCGCAGCCGAGAAGGCGGCATTGACTCGGCTGGCAACCCTGTCGAAGGCTTGGAACGCACCGAAGCTTTGTTGTTAGCCGCTAAAGTACGTTTGCGACCTATTTTGATGACCACCTTGGCGATGATTTTTGGCATGGTGCCTTTGGCTTTTGCGCTTTCTGAAGGGTCCGAGCAACGTGCACCCATGGGCCAGGCTGTGATTGGCGGCGTGATCACTTCATCGTTGCTGACTTTGGTGGTCGTGCCTGTGATGTACTGCTACATGGATGATTTAGCCAACTGGGCTAAACGCCTTTGGCTAAAATCTAAACATTGAGTCGTTGACAGCAAGTTCTTCAAAACATGTTTAAAACCACACTTTTAACCGAATATACCTGTAGAATTGACTGAACTGGTATACTCCCCCCACTATTTAAATAACGATGACATCGTTGATAGGAGTTAGCTGAATGAATATCGAACAAGCCCGTTTCAACATGATTGAGCAACAAATCCGTCCTTGGGATGTGCTGGATGCGCATATCTTGCAATTGTTAGCGGTGGTGCGACGTGAAGATTTCGTGCCTTTGGCCCACAAAGCTTTGGCTTTTGTAGACATGGAAATACCGCTGGGCAAGGGCGTTGGGCAATGCATGCTGTCTCCAAAAGTGGAAGCCCGCATGCTGCAAGACTTGAATGTGCAAAAACATGAAAAAGTGTTAGAAATTGGCGCAGGCTCGGGCTACATGGCTGCGCTTTTGGCGCACCGCGCACAATTTGTTACTACGTTAGAAATTGATGCCGAAATTGCCAAAACGGCCAGCCAGAACTTAGAACGAGCTGATGTTTTTAACGCCAGAGTGGCGCTCGTTGATGGTAGTCAACCCTTTGGCAACGATGCATTTGATGTGATTGTGCTCAGCGGTTCTGTGGCTCAGATTCCAGATTGGCTCTTGAAACAACTCAAAATTGGTGGTCGTTGTATGGCCATTGTGGGCGATACGCCCATGATGTGTGCCACGCTGGTGAAACGCGTCAACCAAACTTCTTTTGAAACACAGCAAAGTTGGGACACGGTCGCACCGCGTCTGCAAGGTTTTGTTGAAACACCACGCTTTATTTTTTAATGCCACAGTAAGAGGCTATCAATGATCAAGTTTCGACGCCCAACACTTTTAACACTCACTTTGGCACTGTCTACGGCAGGTTTGCTGTCTGCCCACGCGCAGAGTCTGACTGAGTTGTACACCGCCGCACGCGGTTATGACGCGACGTATCAATCAGCGCTGTCGCAGTCCGTCGCCACCCTTGCCAGAGGCGAGCAAGCAAAAGCAAGTGTTTGGCCCGTCGCAGGCTTGCAAGCTGGCGCATCACGCACCAATATTGATGTTGATGGGGCGCCTGCAACGATCAATTACGGTACCCAAAACATTACCTTGGGCGCTACACAACCTTTATACCGACCTGCCAACTGGGCTAACTACGCACAAGGCGACAAACAAGCCGCTATTGCGCAGGCGCAACTTGTTGCTGCTGAGCAAGATTTAATTATCCGCACTTCGCAAGCTTACTTTGACGTGCTGGCTGCGCAAGATACCTTGACGTTTGTTCAGGCGCAAAAAACAGCTGTAGCTGAGCAATTAGCCTCAGCCAAACGAAATTTTGAAGTCGGTACATCCACTATCACCGATACCCGTGAAGCGCAAGCTCGTTTTGACTTAACGACTGCGCAAGAAATTGCAGCAATCAACGATTTACGCGTTAAAAAGCTGGCTTTGGATCAATTGGTTGGCAAAAACGACACCCAACCTAAAGCGTTGGTCGTGCCGGTTGTGTTGCCACAACTCGCGCCAGATGGCGTCACTACTTGGGTAGCACAGACAGAAGCCGGTCATCCTAGCATTCAGCAAGCGCGTTTGGCCTTAGAAATTGCCAAACTAGAAACTACGAAGGCTGAAGCTGGTCATCAACCCACCCTTGATTTAAATGTCAACTACGGCACAAACCGCAATTTAGGGACGCCAACCAGCACGACCACGACACGTAACAATGCAGGGTCAGTTGGTTTGGCATTCAATTTGCCGCTTTTTGCTGGTTTCGCCGTACAAAACCGGGTCAGAGAAACTTTGGCCTTAGAAGACAAAGCTACCTCAGACTTAGAAAACGCCAAGCGGAGCGTGGCACAAGCGACCCGCACAGCTTTCTACGGCGTGCAATCTGGACTAAGCGCCGTCAAAGCCTACGAAGCGGCTGAAGCGTCTAGCCAAAGCGCTTTAGACGCTAACAAACTGGGCTACCAAGTCGGAGTGCGCATCAACATCGACGTGTTGAACTCACAAAGCCAATTGTTCCAAACCAAGCGTGACTTGGCCAAGGCCCGTTACGATGTTTTAGTTGGTGGTCTCAAGCTGCGCCTAGCCAATGGAACGCTCAAAGCAGACGATTTAGCACCCGTGAACAACCTGCTAGCGAAGTAAGCCAGCGGAACTTTCATCTTTAACTACGGCCAAAATCGCGTTTGCGGTTTTGGCCGTAGCACCTTGATAGCGGGCTGCAAACGCCATAGCTGCTCCGTGCGCATCTGACACAGCCTGTTTGTTAGGTATAAAATTTTTTCCCCCATCGACCGCTTCGGGCATCGCTTCAAACTGCCAAGCTGCACCCGCCTGAACAGCTAACTCTGCGGCTTCAGCAAAATTGAAGGTCGAAGGGCCCATGAGCACCGGGCAGCCACAGGCCGCCGCTTCAATCAAGTTTTGACCACCCAGAGGCTCAAAACTCCCACCCAAAAGAGCCACGTCGCTCAAGCCGAAATACAGTGCCATCTCGCCCAAGCTGTCGCCCAGCCAAATTGTGTTGGAAGCATCTGCTGGCGCAGCCTCATGCCACTGGGATCGTCTGGAAACTTTGAAGCCGTGCTGCTCAACCAAGCTGGCGACTTGTTCAAACCGCTGCGGGTGGCGCGGCACAATCAGCCATTGAATTTCATTTTTTGCTACATTTTTAATAGCTGATTCATCAATTAATTCGCCGGCTAAAGCTAAATTTAGACTGTTTTTTTGCAGGTATTCCAGTAATTGCAGCTCTTCGCCCTCGCGCGAGCTGGCAAACATGACGACAGGCCGCCCGCAACGGTCACGCCAAGCTCGCCCTTGCGCCAAGAGCACCGGGTCAACAGGTGCGTCAAACTTAAGATTGCCAAATACGCCTTTCACAGGCGCACCCAAGGCCTCAAAACGCAACGCATCCGCAGCACTTTGCGCCCAGACTGCTGTTAATGACTGGTAAGCGGGTCTCGCCAACCACGCAAAACGCAACGTTGCATGGTAGGTCTTGTCACTCAAGCGCGCATTGGCCATGACCAAAGGCACCTCAAACTTGGCGCACGTTGCGGCCATATTCGGGTACAGCTCGGTTTCCATCAAAATGCCGATACTGGGCTTGAATTGCTGAATAAACCGCTCTGTGGCGACTGGCGTGTCCCAAGCCTGCCACACCTGGACATCACCCGCTTGCAGCAGCCGTTGCCCTTCTGCACGACCTGTGGCGGTGCCGTGGGTGAGTAGCAACTTCATGCTTGGCAAGCGCTGCCGCAGTGCTGCAATCAACACACCTGCCGCCCGCGTTTCACCCAAAGAAACCGCATGAATCCAAACAAGACGTTGGTTGTTCGGCAATGCTTGCACAGCAGCCAAGACATCGGGTGAATAGCGGCCAAACCGTTCTTCAATATTCACCACATAACCCGGCTCTGCGCGGCCACGGCGTGCGAGTTTGCGCCGCAACAAGGGTTGCAAGCACCCCATCAAGACTGAATACACAGAGCGGGCAAGCGTGTTCATAACGTTAGGCAAGGCTTACGGTTTAACGCTCAACCAAGCCGTCCAGACCGCATCCGCAGTAGGTGTAGGTTGTGCAAAAACGCTGATTTGCTTAGTTGCGACTGCAGCAGTTACAGAAGCGGGCCCCCTGCGCCAAGCGGTGTCAAAATTATAAATTTGAACATGCGGCAAGTTCAAGGCGACGGCGATGTGACTCAAGCCGCTGTCCACACCCACCACGCCGCCGCTAGTCGCCAAAGCATCCGTCAACGCATCTAAACCCAAGCGCGGCCAAACCACAGCTTGGACACCCAGTGCAGTCAATTGTTCCGCAATGACATGACTACGCTGCTCCTCCACATCGCTGCCATGCGCCAATGCGACGCCGTAGCCCTGCCCACTGAGGCGCTGCCCCAGTTCGACCCAATGGCTGACAGGCCAGAGCTTGTCGTCCCGCGAGCTGCCATGGGCAAAGACGATTTCAGGCTTACTCAAAGAATCCCTTTTTACTATCGTATCAATAGCTAAGTTATCAATATTGACAATAGCTACAAGGCCAAATGAGGTGTAAAACTCACTATTTTCTGGCAAAACATAAGCCAAAGCACCTGCACACAACGCCCGAGCACGTTGTACAGCATGGATGTGTGGCGGCAGCGCAATGGCCACGTCAGCCACCCAACGCGTTGGCGCTTCAAAACTCGACCCCTTAGTGCGGTTGGCCATCGCATAGCGTTTGCCATTGGGCGTCAATTTAGCCATCCAAGCCACAAATGCTGACTTGGTCAAACCCTGCGCATCAATCACCGCGTCA
>CBDUEA010000128.1:0-5506 GCA_965365965.1 uncultured Polaromonas sp.
TGGAAAGCAACGGATTCATCCACACCCGCATCATGGGCTACAGTGCCAAGTATGCGTCGGCGTTTTACGGACCATTCCGAGACGCGGTAGGTTCCGCAACCAATTTAGGCAAAGCCGACAAGAAAGTCTATCAAATGGACCCTGGCAACAGCGACGAAGCGTTGCGCGAAGTGGCCTTGGACTTGGCAGAAGGCGCTGACATGGTGATGGTGAAGCCCGGCATGCCCTATTTGGACATTGTGCGCCGTGTCAAAGACGAGTTCAAAGTCCCCACCTTCGCCTACCAAGTCAGCGGCGAATACGCCATGCTCAAGGCCGCCTCGCAAAATGGTTGGCTCGACCATGACGCCGTGATGATGGAGAGCTTGCTCGCCTTCAAACGCGCAGGTGCCGACGGCGTGCTGACGTATTTTGCATTGGATGCTGCGCGCTTATTGAGCCAAAGTGCCAACTAAAGCAATGTAGTCGCCTATCCATCGTCACTAACCAAGCGCCTTCCAACCGTGCAAATCGTCATCTTCACCCAAGGCAGTTTGCAGTTTGCAGACCAGTTGCCCAAAGCGGCACCTGCGGATGGTTTTGTTTGGGTCTTTGTAGAGCGGGAACGTTTAGAAGCCGAGCTACCCGGGCTGCAAACCTTGGCGCAGCAAGTGGGCGGCTCGATTTTGTTGGACTTGCATTGCCGCGATTTGACTTCCATCACCCATCCATCGCACTATGACTACACCTCGGTGTACGATTTGGTGATATTCCGCCGACTCATCACCGCAACAGAGGCGAAGGATGCCAAATTGCCCTCTGAAGGGATTGCAGGCCCGAATGCAGATCGCGGGGCAAATGCAGAGCAAACCCTGAAACCCAAGCGCAAGCTGGGTCCACCCGTGTTGAACCGTATCAGCACCCGCGCTGTGGGTTTTGTTCAGTTTGACAAGCTCTTGATCAGCGTGCATCCCGGCGGTTGTTACACCGCTAAATCGTTTGTAGAGCGCTATTTGGCTGACGCTGTGCAGTCCGAGAATATCAGTCCCCAAGCTGTTGTCGCACGCAGCCGCTTGCCCATCAGTCCAGCCGATTTGATGCTGCGCATGATCAACATGATGGTGGACGGCTACTTGGAGCTGCGCAAAGACCTCAGTACCCAACTGGACCATTGGCAAGCAGAGTTGCTCAACCCAAGATCGCACTTTACCAACTGGGCGGCGTTGATGGCGGCGCGCAACGAGTTGCATACCTTGGAAGACCTGTGTGAAGAGCAGCACGACGCCATGCAAGAGTGGCTGGATACTTTGCGTGAGCAGTCGATCGATGCCAAGGCGATGAGCAGCCAAGCAGAGCACGATGCTTTGGTCGCGCGGGCACGTGACGTGATTGAACACATTGAGCGTGTGGTGCACCACGTCCGCCGCTTGGAGCAAACGGCTGAATCGGCGATTCAAATCCACTTTGGTGCGCAAAGCAACCGCACCAACGACATCATGCGCACTTTGACAGCGTTGACGGCCATTTTTTTGCCGCTGAACTTGATCACGGGTTTTTTCGGCATGAATTTTGAAACCTTCCCGATCATCCACCAACCCGATGCCCTGTGGTGGACTGAGGCGTTCATGTTAGCCATTGCGGTGGTGTTGGGCTTGGTGTTTTGGCGTAAACGTTATATTGCACGAACAAGTCGTTAACGAGTCGATGACAAGTCATTAACAAGCCGTCAAACGGTTCGACAAAAACTACAAACTGAGACAGCATTCATGGCAGAACAAAAAGTCGTTTTAATCACCGGTGCCAGTCGAGGCATTGGTGCGGCCAGTGCCTTGCTGGCCGCCGAGCAGGGTTGGACAGTCGCCGTCAATTACGTCAACAACTCCTTGGCGGCCGACGAAGTGGTGCGACAAATCCGCGCTGCAGGTGGCACCGCCATGACCGTGCAAGCTGATGTGGCGGTCGAGGCCCAAGTGCTGCGCATGTTTGAAGCGGTGCATGCCAAGTTTGGTTCAATCAGCGGCTTAGTCAACAACGCTGGCGTGGTCGACATGCCTTCAAGGGTCGATGCCATGTCGGTTGCCCGTTTACAGCGGATGTGGACAACCAACATCACCAGCAGCTTTGTCTGCGCACGCGAAGCCGTCAAACGCATGAGTACCCGGTACGGCGGCTCGGGCGGCAGCATTGTGAACTTATCCAGCGCGGCTGCCAGATTGGGCTCTCCTGGCCGTTATGTGGATTACGCCGCCAGCAAAGCGGCGATTGATACGTTCACTCTGGGTTTGGCCAAAGAAGTTGCGCTAGAGGGTATTCGTGTCAATGCCGTGCGCCCCGGTATCATCGACACAGACATTCATGCCTCCGGTGGCCTGCCAGACCGCGTCTCGCAAGTTGCGTCGCTCGCGCCCATGCAACGCGCTGGTACAGCCCGCGAGGTCGCGCAAGCGGTGGTGTGGCTGCTGTCAGACGCATCCAGTTACACGACTGGCTCCATTGTTGATGTGACGGGAGGTCGGTGATGGCGGTGGACTTAAAACCCTTGGTGACGCTGCTGGCTATCGTCAACCCATTGGCCTGCGTGCCGTTTTTCATCCACTACACGCAAAACTTTTCGGACCAACAACGCAAGCACACCATTTTGGTTGCATCGTTCAGCGCGTTTGTGGTGATTGCTGTCAGCGCTTTGCTGGGGCTGCAGATTTTGGATTTTTTCGGCATCTCTTTAGCTGGCTTTCAAGTGGGCGGTGGTTTATTGTTGATGACATCGGCGCTGAGCATGCTGAACGCCCAGCCAGCAGACTCGCGCTCCAATGCGGATGAGTTGCAAGAAGCCGAAACCAAATCGTCATTAGGTGCCAGCATTGCCGTGGTGCCGCTGACCATCCCGCTCTTGACCGGTCCAGCCACCATGTCCACCGTGGTGATTTATGCGGACAAGGCCAAAGGTGCGCTGCAATTGCTCAGCTTGGTCGGTTACGGCGTGGTGATTGGCTTGGCGACCGCCCTGTGCTTTGCCTTGGCGCAACCGATTGCCCGGGTGCTGGGTAAAACGGGCATCAACATCATGACGCGTTTGATGGGTTTGATTTTGACGGCCTTGGCGGTAGAGCTGATTGCTGAGGGTTTGCACAAATTATTCCCAGTCTTGGGCTAAAAAATTTGATACATCAATGAATATGAACGACTCTAAGGATAACCTCAATGACATCAACCTCTGCTGATAACGACCTCTTGGTCGAACAACGCGGCCCTGTGCTGTGGCTCACTATCAACCGCGAAGCCCGCCGCAACGCCATGAGCCACAACGTCTTGGTGGGTCTGCACCAAGCCATCAGCGCGGCACAGGCGAATCGCGAGATTCGCGCCATCGTCATCACCGGCGCTGGCTCCAAAGCCTTCTGTGCTGGGGCTGATTTGCAGTCTGCCAACGCCTTCACCACCGATTATTCCGACCCCACCGGTCATTTGGCACGGGTGCTTCGCACGGTCAAAGCCAGTCACATCCCCATGATTGCACGTGTCAACGGTGCTTGCATGGCCGGCGGCATGGGGCTGATGGCGATGTGCGACATGGCCGTGGCCAGCCCACACGCGGTGTTTGGTCTGCCGGAGGTGAAAGTCGGCGTCTTCCCCGCACAGGTGCTGGCGGTGTTGCAGCACTTGATACCGCGTCGTACCTTGGCCGAGATGTGCATCACGGGCGAACCCATCACCGCCCAGCAAGCGCTGGCGATGGACTTGCTCAACTACCTGAGCGATGAAGCCACCGAAGCCAGCTTGGACGCCAAACTCGACTGGCTGCTGGCACGCTTGCTGGACAAATCTCCCGCCGCCATCCGGCGTGGTATCTACACCATGAAAAAGATTGAAACCATGGCCTTTGAAGAAGCCATGTCCTTCACCGAGAGCCAAATCGCCCTGTTCACCCTGACCGAAGACGCCAAAGAGGGGCAAAAAGCCTTCCAAGAAAAGCGCAAACCGGTTTGGGCAGGGAAGTGAGGATCGGAACGGTAAACTGATTGCTATATATTTAATAGCTAACTATTGAATAAATACGCCGGCTACAGCCAAATTTACCCTCTAAAAATGACATTTAAAGGGTAAAATCACCTCAAAACCCTGAAACGTCAGGTGCCATAGCGTCTACAACGGCGCTGACAGCTCTGTACGTTCGTGAGGAGTTGCAAAGCAGGTCCGCAAATGCGCCACCAAGCATTGCACAGTGCGCGGCACATGGGCAGACCAGGGGCGGATGGCGTAAATATGGTCGCCAAAAAAGCCCACGGGCCGCCATTTGGGCAGCACCGGAATGAGCTCTTGCGAGGCCAAATGCGCGGCTGCCGTGAAGTCAGGCAGCAAACCCAGCCCCAGATGGTTCAGCACGGCCTCACGCAGCACCTCGCTGTTGTTGGCTTTGAGGGGGCCGCTGACGTTGACCGCAACGCGCTTGAGCAGCCGCGTGGGCGGGCTGCGTTCAAAAAGCCAAGTCGAAGCGGCGCTGTTGCGCAAGTAGAGCAAACAGCGGTGGTTCACCAGGTCAGCGGGTTGTTGCGGCATGCCATGTTCATTGAGGTACGCTGCACTGGCAACCAACACCGAGCGCGTCTCGCGCAGCGGCCAAGCCACATGGGTTTCTGGGGGTGATTGGGTGTGGCGCACGGCCAAGTCGAACCCTTCCTGCGCCAAATTGGCAAAGTGGTCGCTCAAATCAAGGTCAATGCGGATTTCGGGGTATTGCTTCAAAAAACTGGGCAGCATGGGCGCAATGTATTGCCGGCCCAGTGCCACCGGCGCGGTAACACGCACCAAGCCGCGTGGTTCGGTCGCTGCGTTTTTGATGTTGACAAAGCTTTGTTCAATGCGGGTGAAGGCGTCTTGCGTCTCGTCAACCAATTGCTGCCCTGCCAAGGTCAAGCTCACCGAGCGGGTGGTGCGCCGCACCAAAGGCACGCCGGTTGCCCGCTCCAATTCGGTCATGCGCATGCTGACAGAGGCTTTGGAGACACCCAATCGCAGCGCTGCTTGGGTGTAGCTACGCGTTTGCGCCAAGACGGTGAGCAGATGCACATCCGAGAAAACCAAAGCAGAAGATGGATTAGACATAGATAGTTTGTCGAGGTTATGACACTATTGTTCAATAATTTAAACAGTGTAATCAAAAGATAGCGCTTTTCAAGCTTGGTTTGTCGGCTTAAACTGCACAGCAACACCATCGTCTTCTTCATTTTTTAAAGCACACCACCATGACCTCCATAGCCACCACTATCCACAACATCGATCACTACGTGGGCGGCCACGTTGTCGCGGGCTCGGGACGCTCGCAAAACGTCTACAACCCCGCCACCGGTGCGGTGACGGGTCACGTTGCCTTGGCCAACAGTTCTGTGGTGGACGCTGCCGTGGCCAGCGCGCAAGCTGCTTTTCCTGCTTGGTCTGACACCCCACCGCTGCGTCGAGCGCGGGTGATGTTCAAGTTTTTGGAATTGATGAATCTGCACAAAGACACCTTGGCGCACATGATCACGGC
>CBDUEA010000129.1:0-5504 GCA_965365965.1 uncultured Polaromonas sp.
ACCAAAGACACATCGGGGTTGAGGGCAAGCTCCATCACGAAGGTTTCTTTCTCGCCATCCACCTCAAACTCGCGCAGTTCTTTGCCTTCTGCCACCAAAGTACCGACACCTGTTTTGGTAAAAAAGGCGGGGATGCCAGCACCACCCGCACGCAGCTTTTCCGCCAAGGTGCCTTGGGGGGTAAAGTCCAAAGCCAACTCGCCGGCCAAGTACTGGCGCTCAAACTCTTTGTTTTCACCAACGTAGCTGGAAATCATTTTTTTGATTTGGCGGGTTTCAAGCAATTTGCCCAAACCAAAACCGTCCACGCCAGCATTGTTAGAGATAACACTGAGGTCTTTGACACCGGTATCGCGCAGTGCATCGATCAGTGCTTCTGGGATGCCGCACAAACCAAAACCGCCTACAGCCATGAGTTGGCCGTCCTTGACGATGTCTTTGAGCGCCGCAGCCGCGCTGGGATAAAGTTTATTCACAGTCGTCATCTCCTAAGTTAAACATTAGTTGTACGATACTACCTATTCAAATACGTAGTTTTTCGTAGAGTACAACCCTAATTAAACGCATTATCCGCATTCTTAAATCGTAATGGACATAGACTACCGCTTGGCTTTTGAACTCGCACCTGTGGGCTTGATTCTCTCCCGAAACCGCACCATGATGGATTGCAATCAACATGTTTGTGAGATGTTTGGCGCATCTAGCGAACAACTCATTGGTCAATCTTTTGAAATACTCTACCCCAGCGCTGAGGAATTTGAGCGTACCGGCGTGCGCATCACGCCCATTATGAACCGCAATGGCACCTACGCAGACAACCGCATCATGAAGCGTGTGGACGGTCGCTTCAAAGGCGAAACATTCTGGTGCCACGTCACAGGTCGCGCTTTAAACCGTGAGGCCCCGCATGAAACGGGTATTTGGACGTTTGAAGACTTGAGTGCGGAGCGTCCCATCAAGTCCGACCTGACAGCTCGTGAACGTGAAGTGGCTGCGTTTTTACTGGATGGCCTAACCAGCAAAGAAATTGGCCGCGCACTGAGCATCAGCCACCGCACGGTTGAAATCTACCGTGCGCGGTTGATGCGCAAGTACCAAGCATCAACCACGGCGGATTTGGTGCATAAACTCACCAAAGGCTAACGCTAGTCAGTCGAACTAGCAAACCAATCTAGCGCCTCAACTCTTAGAAGTTACCGAGGTGGCAAATACTTAGCAGGATCGACGGGTTTGCCTTGGCGGCGCACCTCAAAATGCAGCATGACCTTGTCCGCATCGCTGCTGCCCATATCTGCAATACGCTGGCCTTTGCGAACCGTTTGGTCTTCTTTCACCAACAAGGTTTGGTTGTGCGCGTAAGCTGTGAGGTAAGTCTCGTTATGCTTCAAAATGATCAAGTTGCCGTAGCCACGCAAGCCTGAACCTGAATAAACAACACGGCCATCTGCTGCTGCCAGCACCGGGTCACCCAACTTGCCAGCTATTTTAAGGCCTTTATTTTTAACTTCATCAAAGCCAGCAATCAATGCACCATTACTCGGCCACATCCAAGAAATATCTTCGTCTGGGGCTAGAGGTTGGCTTGGAACAACGGCAGGCGTTGCGGCCACAATAGGTTTGGGTGTTGTCGTCACAGCGCCTGGGTTAACAGGTGTTGCCACCGCAGCACTTTCAGGCGGTACAACGCGCAGCACTTGACCTACTTCAATTTGATTCGGGCTGTCTAGGTTATTCCATCGAACAACATCGCGCCAATTTTGACCACTGTTACGCCCAACTTGCATGATGGTGTCGCCAGGTTTCACCGTGTAATAACCAGGCTTGCCTGCATTGGCAGCTCCAGGCAATGCTGGCAAGGTTTTACTATCAACAGGTGTTGATGCATTTGCCTTACCGTCGCTGCGCTCTTCAACAGGTGCGCGGGTGAGTGGTCGAGAAGAGCATCCTGTGATGTCAACCAAGGTCACAGCCAAGATCAGCGCCATGCCCAATTTTGGCAAATTAGCTTTTGTAAGTTGTATGTAGTTTGATCTTTTCATCGTGATCCTCATGATTCATTTCGTTTACAACCCAATACTTTGATACAAATTAAATACCAAAGTTTCTGTGAGTCATCAGATTTAACCTAAGCCTGATTTTAGTGGCACAAACTGAACAAGCTCTAAAGTTAAGCGTTTAATACCCGAATTAGTTTTATCAATCACCACCAAGGACTGTTCACCCTGTGCAGAATTGACCACCGGCGCAACAATTCGCCCGCCAACAGCCAATTGGTCTATCCAAGCCTGTGGAATAGCCTCACCTCCCGCTGCAGCAATGATACCTGTGTAAGGCGCCCCTTTGGCGTACCCAAGCATGCCATCCCCGAATAACAGGTGCACATTCTTAAAGCGAAATTGGCGCACATTGTTTTGTGCTTTTTCATGCAAACCACGCAGGCGCTCTATGCTGTAAACCTCTTGCGCCAAATGACTCAAAACTGCCGCTTGGTAGCCGCATCCCGTACCAATCTCTAAAACTCGACCTAAAGGGGCTTCTTTCCCTTGAAAAAGAAGCTCAATCATACGAGCGACCACATTGGGCTTAGATATAGTTTGACCTAAACCAATCGGCAAGCTGGTATCCTCATAAGCTTGGTTAGCCAAGGCTGTATCGACAAATTGATGCCGGTGCGTCGCATTCATAGCCGCTAGAACGCGCACATCTTGAATACCCTGTTTTTCCAATTTTCTAACCATGTTGGCGCGCACGGCTTGGGAGTCCATACCCATCCCTTCAGGCATTGTCGCTGGTGTAACGGTATTCACGGACTTCGCAGACCGCAAACCTAGCAACTGGTTTGAACTGCTTTTACCTATGGTGGCCGACAGATTGACAGATTTAGGCTGCAAAGAGTGCGCTAAAACGCCTTTTCCAACAGACAAATCAAATTTAGCGGGAAAAGATGGCTTCGAAGGTTTACTTGTCATCTTGACCTAAGTATTGGTAAAACTTTCGACCCGTTGCGTCCATGCGCCAAGTGCATCATATTCCGTTAAGTCCGTTTTAAGCGGCGTAAGCGCCACATGACCCAAAGCAGTGGCATGAAAATCAGTACCAATAGAATCGTCTTTGGCAGGGCCAGAGCCTGCAATCCAGTACATGGTGCGCCCATGGGGGCTCATCTGGGTAATTACCTTTTCTGAAACATGGCGTCGCCCCAAACGACAAACTTGCGTCGCTTTCAGCTGCTCATACGGCAAATTTGGGATGTTGACGTTCAATAGCCAAGGGTGCGCTGGCGGACCAGACTTCTCCAACTGTTTCATCAAATCTGCCACGATGTCGCGGGCTTTCAAAGCCGCCGCATCAATGTGCTCCCAGCCTTTTTTGACCTGTGAAAATGCGATAGCTGGAATACCAAACAAATAGGCCTCCATGGCTGCACCAACGGTGCCCGAGTAAATCGTATCATCACCCATATTTGCACCATTGTTGATGCCTGAAACCACCAAATCAGGCTGATAGCCGAGCAAGCCCTTCAAAGCGATATGCACGCAATCGGCTGGCGTACCATTCACAAATCGAAAGCCGTTGCTCGCATCTACAACATACAACGGTGCATTCAAAGTAAGCGCATTTGATTTGGCACTGTTGTTGATTTCGGGCGCCACCACCTCCACGTCCGCGACCGTTTTTAGCGCATCATACAAAGCAACTAAACCGGGCGCGAAGTAGCCATCATCGTTACAAATTAAGATTTTCATATTAGTAAGAAAAAAATATAGTCTGTTGTCTGGTTAAGTGTTCATTGTAGGTCGCTGGCGGGACATAAGACGCACAAGTCGGCTTCTATTATTGGGCATAGTTTGACGACTTATCGCGCATTCAAATAATTTCGTTTGCATTTCTTTTTCTTTATTTTCTAGGCAGGAACAACTCATGCACGCTTGGCTTTGTGAATCACCCACTGGTATTGATGCACTTTCTTGGAAAGAGATTCCCACACCTTCTCCTGCCGCAGGGCAAGTATTGATTGAAATCAAAGCGGCCAGTTTGAATTTTCCTGACATCCTCATTGTTCAAAACAAGTACCAAATCAAACCACCCTTGCCTTTTGTACCTGGTTCTGAATATGCAGGCGTGGTCCAAGCCGTGGGAGAAGGCGTTATGCATTTGAAAGTTGGTCAGAACGTCGCATGTTTGAGTGGCACGGGTGGTTTTGGCACACACACTTTAGCGCCTGCAGCATTGTGCATGCCGCTACCGGATGGTTTTTCCTATGTCGATGCAGCTGCTTTCATCATGATTTATGCCACCTCCCATCATGCGCTGGTAGACCGCGCCCAACTCAAAGCGGAAGAGACAGTGCTGGTTCTAGGTGCAGCCGGCGGTGTAGGTACCGCGGCCATCCAAATCGCCAAAGCCTGCGGCGCCAAAGTCATTGCGGCGGCTTCGTCAGACGAAAAATGTGCACTTTGCACCACTATTGGCGCCGATGCAACCATCAACTACCAAACCCAAGACTTGCGCGCAGCGTTGAAAGAATTGACTGGAGGCAAAGGACCCGATGTGATTTATGACCCCGTTGGTGGAGAGTATGCCGAACCCGCTTTTCGCTCGATTGCTTGGCGCGGTCGCTATATGGTCGTGGGTTTTGCCGCAGGGCCTATTCCTGCCCTACCTTTCAATTTGATGCTCCTCAAGGGAGCCTCCGTCATGGGCGTGTTTTGGGGAGATTTTGCCAAGCGCGAACCCAAAGCAAATGCCGCAGCCATGGTCGAATTGTCCAATTGGTACGCCAAAGGCATCATCAAACCTGTGATTGACAGTACCATGCCTATGTCCGAGCTTAAGTCCGCTTATGCGCACATGAATTCACGCTCTGTGAAAGGCAAGCTTGTTTTGGTAAACTAGGCACCATTTAAGGCTATAATCTTATCCTTACGGTGGCTGTAGCTCAGTTGGTAGAGTCCAGGATTGTGATTCCTGTTGTCGTGGGTTCGAGCCCCATCAGCCACCCCATATAAATAATGAAGCCTTGCTATTGAATAAGTAGCAAGGTTTTTTTGTGAACTATAGATGAACTGTATACAAATTGTCATATTGATTCATAAGCAGTACCGACGTATTGGAATAAGCCAGCCAATTACGAGGCTGTATTAGGATGAATTTGTAATTCCATTTATCGCCTACTTTTAAACCATCTCAAAGTTTGTCAATTGAAGTTCTATTCAGAAGTCAACTCGATTTGCTCAATGCGCACCTCCTCCCCCACCTACAATACCAATCCTAGGCCGAGCCATCCAAACCAATGGGATAAGTGCCAAAAACAACAGGGCTGAGGCGTAGAACAAATCGTCCGCTGCCAGCATGTAGGCCTGTTGATCGACGAGGCGATTGACATATGCCAATGCCTGCTGGGCATTCATACCCGTCGTCTGAAGCCCCGACAGCGTAGTGACGGCCGCAGCACTGCCTAAGTTGATGGCTTCACTCATTTGCGCATGGTGCATTGCCGCGCG
>CBDUEA010000130.1:0-5484 GCA_965365965.1 uncultured Polaromonas sp.
GGACAGGCCGCCCACGTTGCCCCCCCCGTTCCCCCCACCCCCACCACCCCCGCCCCGACTACCAGCACGGGCAGAACGATAAGTCCATGCATGCGTTGAACTTTTTCGCCTTGATACATGCCTATGACCCACTGCGCCAAAGCCATCGCTGCAAACGCACTCACAAAACTCATGCCGTACACGCCCACATAAGGTGCCAGCCCCGCCAGCGGCCCTTGCACATGCGCGTAGCCGGCAGCGCCCCAAGGAAAGCCGGTTAACCAGGTGCCGCGTGCCAGTTCGGCCAACATCCAACACGATGCAAAAAGTAGAGCAAATAATCGTTCATTAACGCCGGCTAGACGCATAAACGCCATGCAAACGAGCATATAAAACAACGCCAAACAGCCAGACAGCAGCAGCACCGCAAAGGCGGCCAACCCAGCGGGCAAACCGCCGTAGGTGTGCATGGAGATGTACAGCCACCAAATCGTGCCACACATCCAGGCCGTGCTGAAAACCCAGCTCTGCCAAGCCGCTTGCTTGAGGGTGTTGGTGTTGGTCTTGCTGTTGGTGTTGCGGTTGATAGTGAGAAGCGCGCCCGCCAGCACCGCCAGTGCCGCCATTTGTAAGCCCCAAACCGATTGCCCAGCGGTCAGACCCAGGCGTTTGATTTCAAATGTAAAAGGCCAAGCCAGACTGAGCGCATGCAAGCAGCCAGCCAAGCTCAAGATGGCAAAACGCTTCCAAAACTGCATAAATCGGCGGGTTAAATCGACTTAATGTGGGTTCTATTTGTCTTGCAACTTGTCTTGCAAGAGCGCCATGTCGGCTGGCATGACCTTGAACCACTTCACCGCGCCGCCTTTGGCGTGCAGCACTTGAAAGCTCAAGCCGCCCAGCTCTGTGGTCTCGCCGCGCTTGGGCACGTGGCCCATCTCGTGCGCAATCAGGCCACCAATGGTGTCAAACTCGTTGTCGGAATCAGAGGCCATCAGCGTCACGTCAAACGCTTCGTTCAAACGCTCAATCGAGGTGTCACCACTGACGCGGTAGGTTTTGTCGGCCAAGCCAAAAATGTCACCCGCGTCGTCCACGGTATCAAACTCGTCTTCAATCTCGCCCACAATTTCTTCCAGCACGTCCTCAATCGTTAGCAAACCCGCCATGCGGCCAAACTCGTCGATGACAATGGCCAAATGGTTGCGGTTGCCCCTGAATTCGCGCAGCAAATCGTTCAAGCCCTTGGTTTCTGGCACAAACACCGGCGGACGTAATAAGGCACGGATGTTCAGCTCAGGGGCGCGTTGTAGCTTCAGCAGGTCTTTGGCCAGCAGAACGCCAATGATGTTGTCTTTTTCGCCCTCATACACGGGAAAGCGCGAATGCGCCGTCTTGATCACTTGGTGCATCAGCTCATCGGTCGTTGCATCGATGTTCAGCAGGTCAATCCGCGTCACCGGCACCATCACGTCGCCCGCCGACATGTCCGCCATGCGAATCACGCCTTCCAGCATGGCGCGGCTTTGGCCGCCAATCACATCGTTTTCTTCGGCCTCGGCCAGCGTTTCAAACAGCTCGTCCTTAGAGTCCGGGCCGGGATGTAAAAATTCGACAATCTTTTTGAACAGCGAGCGCTTGTCGGTATGCTCTACCGTGCGCTCATGGCGCTCTTGTTTGTCGTGATGACTGGGGTCTGACACAGTGTAGATACTTCGTTTGATGGCTAAAAGACAGCCCAAAGCAGCAGTTGTTGCGAAGCCTCTAGGATAACGGAAAGCGGTGACGCCTCAAAGAGCGTCAAATTCTTAGGCTTTTAGCTCCGCGGACCCTGCAAATCCGTCAACAAGTTGTGCAAATTCTTGGCTTGCCGCTTGATGCCGTAATCCACCTCGGCCACTTGATCGTCCACCATCTCGGTCAACCGCGTTTGCAGCGTCGCTGCGGGCAGCACCAAATGCGCCTCTGACTCCGAGCCCATGCGCTCCACCGTTGCACCCGCATTGCGGGCTATTTTCAACATCGCCGTGTTTTCTGTCAGCGCGTGGATGAACAACAAGTTCACCCCTTGGTTGCGTGCATGCATCACCGCACGGTCAAACAGCCGTGCGCCATAACCCCGACCACGGGCAGTTTTAAGCACCGAAACGCCAAACTCTGCATGCGGTGTCAGCTTTTGGTTGTCAGAAAACGCCACGTGCGCCACCGCCAAGAGCTCCAATTTGCGGTTGTAAATGCCGTAAATATCGTCGCGCTCAAAGTCGAGCCCATCGGCGTAGCGCCGGATTTGCTCATCAGTGGCCGGGTAGCCAAAACGCAAGTAACGATCATGTTCGTCCAAGCTCAATAAATGCTGCGCTATGCGTTCACGGTGGCTAGGCCCCAGAGAACGAATCGGCACCATGATGCTTTGATTGATTTTGTCCATAGGCTTCAATATAGGGGTTTTCCCGAAGAAGTCCATAGGGAAATTGCTGCATTGCAACATAAATCAACGTAACTAGAGGTATTAGCTTAGATTTTGTGATTTTTTTGGCGTGTTTTGAGGGTGCTTTTGCTTGATTTGGTGAAAAAAAGCAATGCCTGCGCTGGGACAGGCGCTTAGAATTTTGAAGATGTCGACGATTTTATTTATTTGATAGCAAAATATACAACGAATACTTTGGCTAGGGTCATATTCATGCCTAAAACCCACTCCATATTCAAAAGGACTTCCCATGAACGTATTAATCTTTGGCGCAAGCGGCATGTTGGGGCAGGGCGTGTTGCGGGAGTGTTTGCTCGCCAGCGACGTGGCGCAGGTGCGGACGGTGGGGCGGGCCAAGCTTGGGCAGGTCGACGCCAAGCTGACGGAGCTGGTTCATACCGATTTGCTGGATTTGAGTGGGGTGGAGACGCAGTTGACGGGGTTTGACGCTTGCTTTTTTACCCTCGGTACCTCAGCAGCGGGGTTGTCTGAGGCGCAGTACAGCCGCGTGACTTACGACCTGACGCTGGCTGTGGCAGAGGTGTTGGCGCGGCTGAACCCGCAGATGACGTTTGTATACGTCTCGGGCGCGGCGACGGACAGCACCGAACAGGGCCGCATCATGTGGGCGCGGGTGAAGGGGCGGACCGAGAACGCGCTGCTGCGGCTGCCGTTCAAGGCGGTGTATTTGTTCCGCCCGGGGGTGATTGCGCCGCTGGACGGGATTGTGTCCAAAACGCCGGTGTACCGCGTCTTTTACAGCCTGACCAAGCCACTGCTGGCGGTGACGCGGGCGCTTTTCCCGAACGCGCTGGCGACCACCCGCAGCATCGGCCAAGCCATGCTAGAGGCAGCACGGCACGGTGCACCGCAGGCGATTTGTGAGATCAAGGATATTGCGGCGCTGGCTGCGAAGGCGTCATCTAGTACGTAATTGCTCAATAATCACTATATATTTAATAGCAAACTAGTGAATAAATACGCCGGCTATAGCCAAAAATATACTCAAAACAAGCTATTTTAATGATTTTCAGCTCGTTTTGCCCCATTTAGCCAGTTCTTCGCGCACCAAGCGGGTGATGAGGCGGTCTAGGGTGTCGACGCCGTAGTTGGTAACGTCGTGCACGGTCTCACGGCCGGGGCCGCTGGCGGGGTTGCTGGCTTTGTCGTAGGTTAAAAAGACGAACTTGCCGCCCGTGTATTGGGCCATTTGGCGCTGGATGTACTCGCCCTGTTTGTCCAAACCGCTGGCGCCCAAGCTGAAGATTTTGATGCCTTTGCCCAGTGCGGCCAGCATATCGTCGTCATACTGCGGGCCACCGTAGTCCAAGTGTGGAGGGGCGTCTGCTATCAAAAACACCATGCGGCTGGTGCCGTTGCCGCGCCAGCTCAAGTTATGCACAGTTTCGTTCAAGGCCTCGTTCATGGCTTCCGGGTAGTCGCCACCGCCGGCTGCTTGCAACTGGTTAAGCACGGTTTGGAAGGCGACCAAGTTGTTGGTGAAGTCGTGGCTGCGGACCAAAAAGGCGTCGTGCTTGTCGCGGTAGGCGACGAGGCCAAAGCACAGATCGGGCTTGGCGGGCAGGCGTGCGACCTCGGAGGCGATGGTGTGCAGCGTGGCTTTGAGTTTGTCGATTTCGTCTTGCATGGAGCCGGTCGCGTCGATCAAAAACACCAAATCAAGCTTAGCGCGTGGCTGTGGCGCGGCGTCCAACACCACCTCCACCGCGCTTTTTTGGCCGCGCTGCAAGAAGGCGGTGCTTTGCGCCATGGACCAGCGGCCAGGCTTGCGTACATTGACTTGGTAGGTGGCGGCGCGGCTGGCGTCAAACGCGTTGGGTGACAGCCAGACTTGGCCACCTGCGTCAGTTCGCGCCCACATGGATGCGCCGCTGGGCGCTTGCACCCACACTTCGGCATCGGCGACGGCACGACCCGCCGCGTCTTTGACTTGCAACAAGTAGCGCTCGGCAATGTCGCGGGCGCGGTGCGCTACTTGGGTGCGGGCGCGGAAGGCGAGGTAGTCGCCAAAATTGGCGTTGTCGTCCACCACGCCAGCGGTGACGACTTGCGAGACGGGCTGCGAGGGTTGCGTGGGTGCTGGCACGGGCGGCTGCGGCCACGGCATGCCGGTTGGCGGCATCATGTTGGCGGCAGGAGCGGCGGCCATCTCTGACCGCTCGGCAGGTGAGGACGCGGGCGCTGCGGACGATTTCCGCTTGCTGTCTGCAGCAGCGCTTTCGGCCAACACTCCGCCAACTTCAGCACTTTTGCTGCGTAAAGTGGCTGCTGGCGATGCCCAACCTCCGTTCTTGGGCGCTTGTGCGGCTTGACCGGGGATTTCTTTGGTACGGATCTCGCGGGCGCAGTTGTCGGCCGAGGGCGCGCTGAAATTAGGCTGCAACAAAGCCTCGGGCATATTTTGAACTGCCACAGGCCAAGCGCCTCTAGCGAGCTTTTCGACCGTTTCGACCTTGTGACCGGTGTATGGCAAGGGCGTGAGCGCATGGGCGTTGCAGGCCAACAAACTGTGCGCACCGATGAGCAACCAGACGGCGTGGCGTTTGAATCCCGTGGACGATGACTTAGAAAGCATGGTTTTCTCCTTAAAAAAATGTGTCACCTTGCTTACACGCGGTACCACGGCGTATGGGGTTAACTTTTTTGAAAATTTTTGACGTTTTTTGCAAATAGTTGCGATGGGCTAACCCCAAACCCACTTGTGACACGTACAAGTTAGAGGAGAAACTGTTTAGTCCGTATGTGACAATTGCTGAATCAACCTGAAAACCACCGTGAACAACCTGTCTGATGATCAACTCATGCTGGCTTATGCCGCCGGCGATACGGCTGCCTTTGAAGCGCTGTATGCGCGGCATGAGGGCGCGCTGTTTCGCTTTGTGCGACGCGTGCTGGGCCATGCGCTGGCGGCGCAGGCGGAAGAGGCTTTTCAAGACACCTGGCTCAAAATCGTGACGGCGCGGGCGAGTTTTGTACCGCAAGCCAAGATCGAGACTGACACAACCACAGGTGCGAGC
>CBDUEA010000131.1:0-5457 GCA_965365965.1 uncultured Polaromonas sp.
GCTTTTTACGCTCCGAGCGCAGTTTGATTCAAACCATTGGCCGTGCGGCGCGAAATTTGAATGGCCGCGCGATCTTGTATGCTGACAAAATCACTGACTCGATGAGGCGCGCGATGGACGAAACTCAGCGCCGCCGCGACAAGCAAATTGCCTACAACGAAGTCAACGGCATCACGCCTAAGAGCATCAACAAGAAGATCAAAGATCTGATCGACGGCGTTTACAGCACCAAAGCGGGTTTGGAAATGGAGCGCCTAGAAAACGAGGCCATGAACCGCGCCAAAGTCGAGGACATGTCCGAAAAAGATATTGGTCGGGAGATCAAACGCCTAGAAAAACTCATGATGCAGCATGCTAAAGACTTGGAGTTTGAAAAAGCCGCCCGCGTTCGCGACCAGTTGCACATCTTGAAAGAGCAGGCTTTTGGTGCGCCAGGCACAGACAATATCGTCTCGATATTGGCCTAGCACCGATGAAAGCATCTAAAAATGGATCAAAACCACCTAAATTTGGCAAAAAAAGGCCAATAACCCTTTTATTTTTATGACCAATCAGAATACTTGGTTATTAATTGAACTAAATGGTCTGTTATGTGTCGAAACAGACTAGAATCGATAAGTAGGTGTATTGCAAATGCAGTACCCGACTAAAAGACTCTAGTTCTGTTATACTTGACTCAATTACTCGACAACAGCTTTGAAAGCTAAATTTCAGGGTTAACCCGAGTAGCCATACAAAGGAGTTCGCAATGCGATTAACTACCAAAGGCCGGTTTGCTGTGACGGCGATGATTGATTTGGCGCTGCGCCAAACCAATGGCCCCGTTACTTTGGCCACGATCAGCGAAAGGCAACATATTTCATTGTCTTATTTAGAGCAATTGTTTGGCAAATTACGCCGTGCTCAATTGGTCGAATCAACGCGAGGACCAGGCGGTGGTTACACCTTGGCGCGCAGCGCATCCAGCATCACCGTTACGGATATCGTCACGTCAGTGGATGAGCCTTTAGACGCAACGCACTGCGAAGGACGTGAAAATTGCCATGGCGAAGGTTCTGGCAAATGCATGACGCACGATTTATGGACCTCATTGAATACTAAAATGGTGGAGTTTCTAGATTCCGTCTCGCTACAAAAACTCGTCGACGACCAACATGCCAAAGGCATTGAGGTGGTAAGCCAACCGCTGGTTAAACGTGGCATTTCCAGCATGCCGGTGAGCCAGTCGGTGCGTAGCAATACGCCAAACTCAGTGTTTGCATTGGGTGCGATGATGGGCGCGAAGTCTTAGTCACCAATACAATTACCAATTCACTATTAAATTCATAGCTAATAAACCATATAATACGCCGGCTACAGCTTAATTTACACTTATTTGAGCATAATTATGGACGCTACCCCACATTTTCCTATCTACCTAGACTACAGCGCCACCACGCCTTGCGATCCGCGCGTTGTGGACGCGATGATTCCTTGGTTGCGCGAGCATTTTGGCAACCCAGCATCACGCAGCCATGCTTGGGGTTGGGAGGCAGAAGCCGCCGTAGAAACTGCACGAACTCAAGTGGCTGATTTGATTGGCGCTGACCCGCGTGAAATTGTATGGACGTCTGGTGCGACCGAATCCAACAACTTGGCGTTAAAGGGCGCAGCGCAGTTCTACAAATCCAAAGGCAAGCACATCATCACCGTCAAAACGGAACACAAAGCCGTGTTGGACACCTGCCGTGAGTTGGAGCGCCAAGGTTTTGAGGTCACGTACTTAGACGTGCAAGAAGATGGTTTGGTGAATTTAGACGCTTTCAAAGCGGCGATTCGTCCAGATACGATTTTGGCCAGCGTCATGTTTGTCAACAACGAAATTGGCGTGATTCAAGACATCGCTGCGATTGGCAACATTTGCCGTGAGCATGGCATCATTTTCCACGTTGATGCGGCACAAGCGACCGGTCGTATCCCCGTCGATACAGGCAATTTGCCGGTTGATTTGATGAGCTTGACCTCGCACAAAACCTATGGCCCCAAAGGAATTGGCGCTTTGTACGTGCGCCGCAAACCACGTGTCCGCCTAGAAGCGCAAATGCACGGCGGCGGTCATGAGCGCGGCATGCGTTCCGGCACCTTACCTACGCACCAGATTGTTGGCATGGGCGAAGCCTACCGCATCGCTAAGCTGGAAATGGCGGCAGACAATGTACGCATTCAGGCCTTGCACGACCGCATGTTGAACGGCTTGAAGGATATTGAGCAGGTGTTTGTGAATGGTCATGCCACAAAGCGTATCCCCCACAACTTGAACATGAGCTTCAACTATGTGGAAGGCGAGTCTTTGATCATGGGTATTAAGGGACTGGCAGTATCTAGCGGTTCAGCTTGCACGTCCGCCAGTTTGGAACCAAGTTACGTGTTGCGCGCTTTGGGTCGCAGTGACGAACTCGCCCACAGCAGCCTGCGCATGACAATTGGGCGATGGACCACGGAAGAAGAAATCGACTACGCTGTAGAAACCATCAAGCTGAACGTAGCGAAATTGCGCGACCTCAGCCCGCTGTGGGATATGCACTTAGAAGGCATAGACATCAGCACCATTCAATGGGCGGCACACTAATCTGTTCCAATTAACCTATTACTTTAATTTATCATGGTAACTATATGATAAATAATTTTATTTAAGAATTAAAGAGGTAAACATCATGGCTTATTCAGACAAAGTCGTAGACCACTACGAAAACCCACGCAACGTTGGCAGCTTTGAAAAAGGCGACGATTCAGTAGGTACCGGCATGGTCGGTGCACCGGCTTGTGGCGACGTGATGAAGCTGCAAATCAAGGTCAACCCCCAAACGGGCGTGATTGAAGACGCGCGTTTTAAAACTTACGGTTGCGGCTCAGCGATTGCGTCCAGCTCACTGGTGACGGAATGGGTCAAAGGTAAAACCTTGGACGAGGCGGCGGCTTTGAAAAACAGCCAAATCGCTGAAGAGTTGGCTTTGCCACCGGTCAAGATCCACTGCTCCATTTTGGCGGAAGACGCCATCAAAGCCGCTGTCAGCGATTACAAACTCAAACACGCCACGGTTGCCTAAAGTCCATGTCAGTCACTCTCACAGAACCTGCTGCTCGTCATGTCACACGTTATTTGACCAAACGCGGTAAAGGCGTTGGCGTGAAGCTGGGCATCAAAACCACGGGCTGCTCGGGTTTGGCTTACACCTTGGAATATGTCGACGAGTTTGCGCCTGAGGACACCATTTTTGAAGGTCACGGCGTGAAATTGTCGGTCGACCCGAAAAGTTTGGCCTACATCGATGGCACGGAGCTGGATTTTGTGCGTGAAGGTTTGAACGAAGGCTTCAGATTTAACAACCCCAACGAACGTGACAAGTGTGGTTGTGGTGAGTCATTCCGCGTTTGATGGCGCTGTTTTACCGGTGAATCTTCAATCCACTGATTTTGAGCTTTTTAACATTCCAGCTCAGTTCTCTCAAGACCGCGTCGTTTTAGATGCGCGTTGGAAGGAATTGCAGCGAGAGGCACATCCTGACAAATTTGCCGCGCAAGGCGCAGCGGCACAGCGTGTGGCAATGCAATGGTCTGTGCGAATCAATGAGGCATATGCGCGGCTGAAAGACCCACTCAAACGGGCAACTTACCTGTGTGAGTTGAACGGTGCGCCCATCAACGCCCATACCAACACCACCATGCCGCCAGCCTTCATGATGATGCAAATCGAATGGCGCGAGGCTTTGGAGGAAGCTCTAACGTCTGCTGAATTAGAGAAATTAAGCGCTGAGACGGCACACTATGAGCGCTCACAACTCTCAAAAATAGAGCAGCTATTGGATGTTCAGCATGATTATCCGGCAGCGGCCCAAGAAGTCCGCGCCCTGATGTTTGTCGCACGTTTTGTGGGTGAAATTGATGCGCGGCTCGATCAAGTGTGAATTGAGATGGGACAATAGCGGCTATGGCATTACTTCAAATATCTGAACCCGGGCAAACGCCCAACCCACACGAGCGGCGCATCGCTGTTGGCATTGACTTAGGAACCACACACTCTTTGGTAGCCGCTGTACGCAGCGGTACAGCTGAGTGCTTGCCAGACGCCCAAGGCCGGGTGATTTTGCCTTCTGTTGTACGTTACTTGTCGGATAACAAAAGACAAATCGGTTTTGAAGCTTTGGCCAACGTCGCCATCGACCCGCAAAACACCATCGCCTCTGTCAAGCGATTCATGGGGCGTGGGTTGAACGATATTGATCATCGAGAAAAATTACCCTACACATTCACCGCCTCTGAGTCGGGCATGGTCAGTTTAGAGACAGTAGCAGGCGTGAAGTCGCCCGTTGAGGTGAGTGCTGAGATTTTGGCGACCTTGCGATACCGTGCAGAAGACACGTTCAATGACGACTTGTTTGGTGCGGTCATCACCGTGCCTGCGTATTTTGATGATGCACAGCGCCAAGCCACCAAAGATGCGGCGCAGTTGGCTGGTATCAATGTGCTGCGTTTGATCAACGAACCCACAGCGGCAGCCATTGCATACGGTTTAGACAATGCTGCAGAAGGTGTTTATGCAATTTACGATCTAGGCGGCGGCACTTTTGACATTTCTATCCTGCGCTTGACGCAAGGCGTGTTTGAAGTCATCGCCACGGGCGGGGATACAGCCTTGGGCGGTGACGATTTTGACCGTGCGCTGGCCGATTGGGTCTTGGCGCAAGTAGGCGTTGAAGCGATCACGCCCAACGACATTGCGGCCAGCATGGTTGCCGCACGGCGTTGCAAAGAGCAGTTATCTGCTACGGATTCTGTAGTATTTGAGGCAATATTAACGCCGGCTACAGGTGTTATTAAGATCAGTTATTCGATTACAAAAGCACAATTTATTGCCTTAACACAGCATTTGACGGACCGCACAATTGCTGCCGTTCGTAAGGCGCTGCGCGATGCCAAGTTGAGCAAAGACGATGTTCAAGGCGCTGTCATGGTTGGTGGCAGCACCCGCATGCCGCACATCCGGCAAGCGGTGGCTGACTTGTTTGGCAAAGCGCCGCTAACCAATCTCAACCCCGATGAAGTAGTTGTTTTAGGCGCAGCGATTCAAGCAAACCAGCTGGCAGGTAACAAGGGTGGCGACAACGGCGCAGACGATTTGCTGCTGCTGGATGTGATTCCGCTCAGTTTAGGCATTGAAACCATGGGTGGCCTAGTGGAGCGCATCGTGCCGCGCAACCAAACCATTCCCACCGCCATGGCGCAAGATTTCACCACTTACAAAGATGGCCAAACCGCTTTGGCGCTGCATGTGGTGCAAGGCGAGCGCGATTTGGTCGCCGATTGCCGCAGTTTGGCGCGCTTTGAACTGCGCGGCATTCCGCCCATGTCGGCGGGCGCCGCGCGGGTTTGCGTCACCTTCACCGTCGATTCAGATTGTGTCTCTTTTACACATCTGAG
>CBDUEA010000132.1:0-5449 GCA_965365965.1 uncultured Polaromonas sp.
GACGTGCACCGTTTACCACTCTACCTACATTAGGAATCAAAACAACAATTAACAATACTAATGAAATCACAAATAACCAAGGGGCGATGGATTCCCATGTGCTTACTGGTATTTGAAAAGCCGCAAATGCCACTAAAACGGCCATTAATAAAAATACTGTATGCCTGACAACAAAATAAGTACTCGTTAGTTTTGAAAATTTTGGATTGTCCGGCATCGCAATAGATGCAGAATAAACCATAACTAAACCCCACGCGAGTAACGTTATAGTTATTGCTATTAACATCGTATCAACTTTATAGGTTGATGGCACTTTAAGTTGTTTATGCTCTTGAGGAAGTTGTCTAATCTTTGACCGCGCATGTTCCGAATTTGATCCAAAAGACAGACAAAACCAGTTATAGAATCGCTGAGTAATCATATTCATGATGTCATGCCTTCACCCAACCCAGCTGCCATTTCATTTACTATCGAACAAAATACTTGGCCACGATGCTCATAGTTATTGAACATATCAAAACTTGCGCACGCAGGCGACATCAGTACAGCATCACCTGCTTGAGCATTTTCAGAAGCAATCTGCACGGCTTCAGCCATTGACGTTGCCATCAAAAGCGGCACAGAAGCTTCTCTTAATGCCTCTGCTATTACCAGCTTATCTTTACCGATCAAAACAGCAGCCCGCACATATTGACGGACTGGCATAACCAAAGGAGTAAAGTTTTGCCCCTTGCCTTCTCCACCTAATATCACAACCACTTTGCGATCGACACCCAAACCAACAAGAGCAGCGACAGTTGCGCCTACATTTGTACCTTTACTGTCATCAAAATACTCAATATTTTTGATGACGCCGATAGACTCCACGCGGTGTGGTTCGCCTACATACTCCCGCAGACCATACAACATTGACGCTAGGCTACAACCGGCGATCTCAGCTAACGCCAAAGCAACCAAGGCATTTACGGCATTGTGTCTGCCTCGGATTCGTAATGCCTCTGCTGGCATGAGGCGTTGAATATAAATACCGTCATTTTTGCGCGCTGCTGAATTGCGTTTTTTAGAGACTGTTTCGTCGGCAATGACTGCCCGTACCAACCACGACATGCCATTGACCGTTTCTAAACCAAAATCTCCATCCCGCAACGGTACATCACTCCCGAAACTTATATATTTCCGTGACTTATTGACGCTGATGGCTTTTGCCAACATTTGCATGACTTCAGGATCTTCACGATTCACCACCATCAGGCCCATTGATCCGAAAACAAATGATTTAGCCTTCGCATAGGCTTCCATGCTCCCGTGCCAATCGAGATGATCTTGAGAAATATTTAGCACAACACCTGCTGTGGGCTCAAATGAACTCACATCATTAAGTTGAAAGCTGCTTAATTCCAATGCCCAAACTTCAGGAAGAAGTTGCGCATCTAGTTGGGTCATTAGGGTGTCCAGCAAACTGGGACCAATATTTCCTGCTAAAGCTACACTCTTACCCGCACGTTCTATCAGCTTGCCGACGAGTGATGTCACCGTCGTTTTGCCATTTGTACCAGTAATGGCTAACACGACAGGCTTGTATGCTTGCAATTCATCTAAACGGCTTAAGGCCATAGAAAATAATGTCAACTCACCGTAAACTGCCACACCCATCTCTTTAGCTCTTGAAATGATAGAAGCCAATTCTTCAGGATTTAGCCCAGGACTTATCAGCAACAATTGGACATTGTTATTTTCTAAAAGTAAATCATTAAAAGAGCTGTTGATAAAGTTTGCAGTTGGGACATCTCTTTTCAAAGCATCGAGCTGAGGCGGTGTAACTCGCGTATCTACCACTGTTACTATTGCACCCAAACGCACGCACCAACGCGCCATAGCCAGGCCCGAGATTCCTAAACCCAATACCATCGCATGCTTGTCTTGGAGCGTTTTCATCTGAGTTTCAAAGTAGAAATGCCAATCAAGCACAGCAACATCGTGATAATCCAAAATCGAACGACAACTTGCGTTTCTTTCCAACCACCTTTTTCGAAGTGATGATGCAAAGGTGCCATTTTCAGCACTCGGCGTCCTGTACCATATTTTTTCTTGGTGTATTTAAAGTAAGTCACTTGCACCATCACAGAAAGCGCTTCTGCTACGAAAATGCCACCCATAATAAACAGTACGATTTCTTGTCTGACGATAACCGCTATGGTCCCCAGTGCTGCCCCTAATGCCAGTGCACCAACGTCGCCCATAAATATCTGTGCAGGATAAGTGTTGAACCACAAAAAAGCCAATCCTGCGCCCGCCATAGCGGAGCAAAATATGAGCAACTCACCTGAACCGGGTATATAAGGGAAAAATAAGTACTTTGAATAGACAGCACTTCCTGTGACGTATGCAAAAACACCCAGGGATGAACCCACCATAACGACAGGCATGATAGCCAAGCCATCTAATCCATCTGTCAAATTAACCGCATTACTCGCCCCCACAATCACTAGATAGGTTAACAAGACAAAGCCAAACACCCCCAGTGGATAACTAACTACTTTAATGAATGGCACTTGCAGGCCTGCCTTAGGTGGTAAATTGACATCAAACCCTGATTGAACCCATTTTATAAAAAGTTCTAAAACTCGAATGTTCGAAACTTCAGAAATACTGAATACCAAATACAACGCAGCCAGTAAGCCAATCACAGATTGCCAAAAATATTTCTCACGAGAACGCATTCCCTCTGGATCTTGGTGGACAACTTTTCTCCAATCATCAACCCAGCCAATCGCACCAAAGCCCAGCGTAACAGCCAACACGATCCACACGAATCTATTGCTTAAATCGAACCAAAGCAATGTTGAAATTGAAATGGACAAAAGGATAAGCACACCCCCCATCGTTGGCGTGCCACTCTTTATCAAATGTGTATCCATTCCATAACTGCGAACTTGCTGGCCAATTTTGAGTTCTTTAAGACGCCGAATGACGTAAGGACCTGCCATTAAACCAATCAGTAAAGCAGTTAAAGCAGCCATGACCGCGCGGAAAGTCAAATACTGAAATACTCGAAAGAAACCGAACTCAGGCGATAGCGATTGCAGCCATTGAGCCAGATTAAGCAGCATTTATTTGCTCCTTCTGAGTACCCTGATGACTCATAATGGCTTTAACAATATTCTCCATCTTCATAAACCGTGAACCTTTGACCAATACACTCTTAACTAATGATTGATTCAACTCGCGTAGCACCGCAGCACTTATTGCTTCTGACGTTTCAAAATGCTGACCACCCGCGATACCTTTTGAAGCTTGCGTAGCCAAAGCGCCTAGCGTAAATATTTTCTCGATATTTCTGGCCATTGCGTATGCACCGACTTCAGCATGAAAACGCAATCCATCTTGTCCTACTTCGCCCATGTCACCCAAGACCAATAAACGAGGACCATCTAATTCTGCTAAAACATCAATAGCAGCTTTCACCGAGTCGGGATTCGCGTTATAAGTGTCGTCAACCAAAGTAATCTTGGTGTCTCCAAAATTAACAGCATAGGCGTTTGAGCGACCAGATACAGGTTTGAAACTTTGCAAACCTTGAACAATATTAATCAAAGGAACACCAGCAGCAAGCGAGCATGCAATAGCTGCAAGCGAATTTTTTATATTATGGCGTCCAGCAATAAACAAGCTATAGCCAATCTGACCCATCGGCGTTTCAGCTGTCACATGCCAGCAACCATTGCACCATACAGCTTCCGAGCATGTGACGTCGGCTTGTCCTTGTATCGAAAATGTCAGGGTACGCCGGCGTAAAGCCAGTTCTCGCCATACTTCTGTGTATTCATCATCGGCTGGAAATACTGCAATTCCATCATTCGGCAAAGCTGAAATAACCGCGCCATTTTCATGCGCCACAGCCAAAACAGTTGACATGAATTCCAAATGCTCGCGTTGTGCATTGTTTACAAGTGCAATGCTTGGTTTTGCAATATTGGCGAGATACGCTATTTCACCAGGGTGATTCATGCCCAATTCAACAACGGCAATTTCATGCTGTTTATTTAATCGCAGCAATGTCAATGGAACACCAATATCGTTGTTTAAATTTCCAACAGTAGCCAATGCATTTTCATCTTTGAAGTTCTTGAAGATAGATGCCAGCATCTGCGTAACAGTTGTCTTTCCGTTACTTCCTGTGACGGCCACCACAGGCAAGTTGAATTGCGAACGCCAGCCAGCTGCAATTTCACCTAAAGCTTTCTTCGTATCTTTAACCTCAATACCAGCCATTCCAATATTCGCTAGGCCACGATGTGCTAGCGCCGCATTTGCGCCTAACGATTTAGCTTGCTCCAAATAATCATTGCCATCAAACTGATCGCCTCGGATAGCTACAAATAAATCACCTTCTCGAAGCGTGCGAGTATCTGTATTAACACGCATAACTTTTGTTTCAGCATTACCTATCAGAACACCTTCGCTGAGCCAATGGATCGCTTGATTTAATGTCATCATGCGGAAATCCTTTTGGCTAAACCTAAGTTTGCTTGTTCTTTGTCAGAAAAGTGATGCCTTACACCACATATCTCTTGATAATTTTCATGTCCTTTGCCCGCAATCAAAACCACGTCATTGACCGCCGCTTGCAAAACGCTGTCCGTGATGGCAACTGCACGATCAGCTTGTATACGGACATGATGTGGTTGCTTGAATCCAGACATAATTTGGTCGAAAATCACTTCAGGATTTTCATCACGTGAGTTATCAGAAGTAAGCACAACCGCATCTGAATACGCTTCAGCTATTGCCGCCATCAAAGGTCTTTTTGAAGCATCACGGTTTCCGCCACAACCAAAAATACAAACAAGTTTTCCCTGTCTTTGCTGCGCAAGTTCGTGTAATGTCTCCAATGCTTTTTTAAGTGCATCAGGTGTGTGCGCATAGTCAATCACCACCAATGGCTGACCAACTTCTAAAATGCAATCCATGCGACCAGGAACTGGCGTCAAATATTTGCAAGCCTCGACGGATGCCTTTAACTCAACGCCAATCGCCCGCATAGATGCAATGACGCCTAATAAATTCGAGACGTTGTAATGTCCTATCAAAGGTACGCGAAGTAAGTGTATTTCTTCGCCCTCTGAAACTTCAAACTGCATGCCATCATCTACATAACAAATTGCACGGGCGCAAATTCTTGCAGACCCTATGATTGAAATAGACCATATATCAGTGGATTTAGTTTCAAGTGCTGTTTTTAACTCGTTGCCTTTGGGGTCATCAATGTTAATAACTGCTGCTTGCAATGTTGGCCAATCAAACAGCTGCAATTTGGCTTTCCAATAAGCATCCATCGAACCGTGATAGTCAAGATGATCTTGCGTAAAGTTGGTAAAAACAGCAACACGAATGGCCGTTCCTTCCAGCCTGTTTTCTTCAATGCCAATGGACGATGCTTCTATAGCGC
>CBDUEA010000133.1:0-5446 GCA_965365965.1 uncultured Polaromonas sp.
GGCTGGCAGCAAACCAGCTTTTTCCGCCAGATGCATCAAGGCAATATTGCCTAAATTGTCTCTCAGCTCAGGGTGCGCGGCACAGTAAGCCAAGACCAGATACTGCACGGCAAACTCTGCATCGACCATGCCACCTATGCTGTGTTTCACATCAAACAAACCTGCTTTGACGGGATGCGCTGAGCGTACTTTCTCGCGCATGGCGATGATTTCTTGCTTCAAGGCGGGCAAATCGCGTGGTGAAGAGATGACGTTATGCCGCACGGCGTCAAACTTGGCGCGCAGGGGCTCGTAGCCTGCAACGAAGCGGGCGCGGGTCATGGCTTGGTGTTCCCAGGTCCAGGCGGTGTTGCTGCCGCGCTTTTCTTGGTAGTCGGAGAAGGCGGCGATGCTGGTCACCAAGAGGCCGGAGTTGCCGTTGGGGCGCAGGGCGGTGTCGATTTCAAACAAATCCCCTTCGGAGGTTTTGGTGTCCAGCCAAGTGATGAGCTTGCGCACAAAAGTGCCGTAAATCTCGGTGGCATTTTCATCGTTGTCTTCAAACACGAAGACGATGTCCAAGTCGCTGCCGTAACTGAGTTCTTTACCGCCGAGCTTGCCATAGCCGATGATGGCGATGTGAGGGTGCTCGCGGTGTTTGTTCTTCAAGCGTTGCCAGCACCACGACAAAGTGACGCGCAAAATAGTGTCGGCCAAAGCACTGAGGTCATCGGCCACTTGCTCTACGCTGAGTTGGCCTTCCACGTCCCGCGCCAAGGTGCGAAACAGCTCGGCATGGTGGGCGCGGCGCAGCAGGTTGAGCAGGGTTTCTACGTCGTCTTCACCGGTGGCTTTCAAGGCTTTTACGCGCAGTTGCAGCTCTTGCTCAAAGTCTGCGGGAACAAAGCGTTGTTTCACCCACTCGTTGCTGGCCAGCTCGTCAATCACGCCGGGGTGTTGCAGCAGGTAGCGGGCGGGCCAGCGGGCGCTGCCCAGAAGTTTGAGCAAGCGTTCGTGCACGTTGGGACGCTCCCACAAGAGAGCGAGGTAGCTTTCGCGGCGCAGCAGTGGCTCCATGAAGTCGGCACTGCGCAGCGCGGCCAGCTCGGTCACGCGGCCTTCGCGCAGCCACATGCCAGTGCGCTGTACAAGGCGAATCAAACGCGTTTTGGCATCGTCGCGCAGGGTTTGGATGCGAGGCTGCTCGGCCCAAGCTGCCATGCGTTTAGCAAATTCTGCGGGGAGGTGTGCAATCACATCTTGCAGATCGGGTGCGTCAGCGTTGCTGGGTCCGGTTGACGGGTCTTGACCCGTTTTTGCACCGGCTTTGCCACCGTTGCAGCCTTTGCATTCAGACTTACCCGCTTCCGCACCCCCTAAGAGTTTGTCAAATTCATTGGCCACCAGCTCGCGGTGTTGGTCTGAATCACTCAAAAAAGGGCAGCAATTGGCGTAGCCCATGGTTTGCGCAATCCATAACAGGTCATCGTCTTGCGTGGGCAGCATGTGGGTTTGCTGGTCGTCCAAGTATTGGATGCGATGCTCCACGCGACGCAAGAAGGTGTAGGCGTGGCTCAGCGCTTCAGCCGTGGCTTGCGGCATCAAACCGGCGCGCGCTACGCAGAGCAGGGCTTCAAGGGTGGGTCGTTTGCGCAACTCGGGGAACTGGCCACCACGCACCACTTGCAGCAGTTGCACGGTGAACTCAATCTCACGGATGCCGCCGCGTGAGAGCTTCACATCGTTGGCACGTTCGGGCCGTCCGTTACTCCTTCGGCTGGATTCTTGGCGAATTTGGCGGTGCAAGTTACGCAGCGCGTCAAACACGTTGTAGTCGAGGTATTTTCTGAAGACGAAGGGCAAGACAACACTGCGCAGGGCACCAGCTGTGCCGGATTTGCCATCGGCTTGTCCTCTAACAATGTACGCCTGCGGTGCCACGACGCGACTTTTCAGCCACGCAAAGCGCTCCCATTCACGGCCTTGAACTTGCAAATATTCTTCCAATGCCGCCATAGATACAGCAGCGGGCCCCGAGTTGCCGTTGGGTCGCAACATCAAATCGACCCGAAAGACGAAGCCATGCTCGGTGGTGGCGCCCACCAGTTCGTACATGATTTTGACGGCTTTGCAAAAATACTCGTGGTTGCTGATCTGGCCACGGCCTTCGGCATTTCCTGCAGTTTCACCATCTTGGTCGTAGACGTAGATCAAATCAATGTCACTGGACACATTCAGTTCACGCGCACCCAGTTTGCCCATGCCAACGACCCAGAGCTGGGCGCGTGTTGGGTCACTTGAAGCCGTGCCGTCTGAATCAACAGAGGCCACAGGCATGCCGTGACGGGCATCCAATTCTTGGCAAGCAGCTTCCAGGGCGACCTCTAGCGCTAGTTCGGCCAGCTCAGTCATCGCGCGGGTGACGACAGCAAGGGGTGCGTTTTGCTCACAATCAAGCCAAATCAAGCGGTGCAGCACCAATTGGCGCAAGACGCGTAGTGAAGCGCTGGTGTCTAAACCCTGCGCCAGCAAGGCGTCAAAAGTGCTTTGCAAGCTCGGGCGCTGAGGCTCACCAACGGCCAAAAGGGCTAAATAGTCAGCGTAACGCCGTGATAAGCGTTGAAACAGGCGCGAATGGGAGGAATCTGCTAAGGAGTGAACCATGACATGGGCTTGGTCAGATAGGGTAAAAAAAGGAGAAATAGGTGTCCGAATGAGCTTTGTGGCTTGCTGAATTAGTTACAAAACATGTCATCATGCCCAAAGGGCGGAACTCTTACGGTGGCCTAGCGTCATAATTGTGTCCTGTACGTATGAATCAACCGATCCCTCACACTCTCAAATTCTGGAAAATCGCGGCTTCTGTTACACGTTTTTTGCTCTGGTTAGTAGCAGCGTGCTGGACTTTTTTTGCTGTCGCTTGGATTGTCCTACATGGCGTGATTGTGCCCCGAATTGGCGATTTTCGCCCGAGGCTTGAAATTGAAGCCTCAAAAGCTTTAGGCGTACCCGTCCGTATTGGTGCCATTGAAGCGACCTCCAGTGGCTTGATCCCATCATTTGAGCTCAAAGACGTTGCACTTTTAGATGGGCAAGGTCGCGCGGCGCTGCGTTTGCCGCGTATTTTGGTGGCTATTTCAACTTCTTCATTGTTGCGCTTGAGTTTTGAACAGTTGTACATTGACCAACCCGAGCTTGAAATTCGGCGTGACGTGGCTGGCAAGATTTTTGTCGCAGGTTTGGATTTTTCAAAAAACGACAGCAATTCAGGCGATGCTTTAGATTGGTTCTTTTCGCAGCCAGAGTTTGCCATTCGCAACGGCACAGTGCGCTGGGTCGATGAGCAAAGCAATGGTGCCATGGGTGTGCCGCCGCCATTGGCGTTGACGAATGTCGATTTTGTCGCGCGCAACCCATTCAACAAACACTTGGTGCGTTTAGATGCCACGCCGCCAGCAGCATGGGGTGAGCGGTTTTCATTACGCGGTGTTTTTACACAATCACTTTTGTCGACCGATAAAGGCAAATGGCGCGATTGGGTGGGACAAATTTATGCTGACTTTTCTAAGGTGGATGTGTCGCAATTGAGCCGCTACGTCAAGTTCAGCGGCCAATTTGGCCGTGGCGTGGGTGCTGTGCGCGTCTGGACCAGTGTGGCCAAAGGCGCGTGGCTCAACAGCACCGCAGACGTGGCTTTGGCACAAGTCGATGCAACCTTGGGTGCCGGCTTAGAGCCTTTGGCGCTGCAATCCATGACGGGTCGTTTGATGGGTAAGCAGATCAAAAAAGGCTTTGAATTCTCCACGCAAAATCTGCAGTTTCAAACGCGGGATGGTCTGCGCTGGCCGGGTGGTAATGTGTTTTTTTCACAAACGGATCCCACAGGCGTGGCATCGAACTTGGTTGCGGGTAAGGGTGAATTTCGCGCTGATAAGTTGGACTTGGCCACCATCAGCCTGATTGCCAACCGCCTGCCTTTAGGGGCTGAAACGCATGCCAAACTGGTAAGCTACGCGCCGCATGGCGTGATTGAAAACATTGCGGCCACTTGGCGCGGTAATTTGGATGCGCCGAAGGACTTCACCGCCAAAGGCGCAGTGACGGGTTTGCAGTTTGCATCGCAACACAGCACTAAAAAATGGGGTGATGGCGCAAACGTACATGAAGATATCGGTCGACCTGGCGTACGTGGTGCGAAGCTTGATTTTGAGTTGACTGCCGCTGGGGGCAGGGCTAAATTTGCAGTTGAAAAAGGGGCGGTCGATGTACCCGGTGTGTTTGAGGAATCTGTGGTCCCCGTAGACCAACTTTCCGGTGATGTGCAGTGGCTGGTGACTCCGCTAAAAAACGCCAATACCAAAGATACAGCTAGCGTGGAGGATGCGATTGAAGTCAAAGTGACGAATTTGATGCTCAACAATGCCGACGCTCAGGGGCGAGGCCAATTAACTTGGCGCACCAGTGACCCTGCAAAGGCTGTTAGCAAGCATCGTTTTCCGGGTGAATTGGATTTACAAGCGAGTTTGACGCGTGCAGATGCCTCACGCGTCTGGCGCTATTTGCCTGTGGGTATTCCCAAGTCGGCGCGTGACTATGTGCGTGATGCGGTGGTGCAGGGCGTATCCAATGATGTAGATTTCAACATCAAAGGTGACATGAGCGACATGCCATCGAACAACCCCAAGTTGGGGGAATTCAAGATTGTGGCGAAAGTGGATAAAGCCAAGGTCGCGTACATCCCTCGCCGTCTTCAAGCGGCCAATGAATTACCTTGGCCTGAGCTTCAAAAATTAAAGGGCGAACTGGTGATCGATCGTCAGAGTTTGAGCGTGAAGAGCACCAGTGTTGAGATTGCAGGACTACCGAATGTCCTTATCTCACAAGCCGATGTGGTCATTCCTGATTTGAAATCCACCACCGTGAATGTCAATACCCAAGGCAAAGGGGCATTGGGTGAGGTTTTAAGTTATGTGAATGGTTCACCCCTAAAACAAATGATGGGTGACGCGTTGGCTAAATCGACGATCACCGGTACTGGAGACTTCAAGCTGCAGCTGTCTTTGCCGATTGCGGACCTCAAACGCGCGCAAGTGAAGGGCAATGTGACATTTCCTGGCAACGATGTACAGATCACGCCCACAACACCCCTCCTGGTGCAATCAAAAGGGGTGGTTAATTTTACGGAAAAAGGATTTTCCATCGTTGGTGCGCGTTCGCAGATATTGGGTGGTGAGATTCGATTTGATGGTGGCAGTGTGGCAGGTCTAGCCAATGCGGCCTCTAGCGTGGTGATCCGTGGTCAGGGTGCCGTCTCCGCCGTTGGTTTGCAGCAGGCTGGAGATATGAGTTTTCTGCCTCATTTGGCCAAATATGCGGCAGGCAACACAGAATATTCTGCTGAATTGCGATTCAAGCAGGGGCAGTCTGAACTGTTGGTGCAAAGCAACTTGGTCGGTATGGCTATAAA
>CBDUEA010000134.1:0-5444 GCA_965365965.1 uncultured Polaromonas sp.
GTGGATGTTCGGTGGACTGTTGTGGACAATTTCATAAAGTGACTTGAAACTGATTTAATATGCGAATAACTTAAGTTTTGAATGCTTGATTCTATCTAAATTTGTCATAAGTAATTTTCAAAAGTTAGTTAGTGCCCTCTTACTTGGCATTTGAAAATAAAAAAATAAAAATAATTTAGCTGTAAAACATTGTTTTATTTCTCCAAAATCGTCTCAAATCCTCAAAAAACCCAGTTTCAAATGGGGTCTTTTCTGCTTAAAAAGCATGGGACTGAGACCTTATAAGCACACATTCCATTAAAAACGAGACGCTTACGTCTCGTTTTTTGGGGTATTTTGGGGTACCTGAGGCGTTTATTTCGTCGGTTTAATCAAGGTAAATTGCGCCCAGTCACCTCGGCGAAACAAGACATTGATGGTCTTTGATTTGTCCACTTTAGCCAGCACAGCTTCAAATTCTTTGACGTTGCTGACCTCGGTATTGGCAATCGACACAATCACGTCACCCTCGCGCAGACCCGCGCGTTCAGCGCCTTCTGCGACAGACTCAATGCGCACACCACCTTTGATTTTCATTTCTTTCTTTTGTGCATCCGTCACCTCACTCACGACCAAGCCAAAGCCCTGTGCTGCAGTTGCAGCTTTCGGTTTGGTTTCTTTAGGTAGCGCCTTCTTCGCGACCTTGTCGTCTTCAAGCTCTGCGACTGTGATGGTCAATTCTTTATTGGCACCCCGACGGAATACTGTGATTGTGCTCTTACTACCAGGCTTGGTGTTGCCAACTATGCGCGGTAAATCGCTAGATTTTTCAATCGCCATACCGCCAAACTTGAGAATAATGCCACCCGCCTCCACACCTGCCAATGCAGCAGGTGTGCCAGCCTCCACACCGCGCACCAAGGCGCCTTGCGGCTTACCTAAGCCAATCGATTCCGCCACGTCTTTACTGACTTGGTCGATCTGCACGCCAATGCGTCCACGCGACACACGCCCTATCGTTCGCAACTGGTCACTCACGCGCGTTGCTTCATCAATAGGAATGGCAAACGAGATACCTTGGAAGCCACCGGAGCGTGAATAGATTTGGCTGTTGATGCCCACCACCTCACCGCGCATATTGATCAGCGGACCGCCCGAGTTACCGGGGTTAATCGCCACATCGGTTTGAATCAAAGGCAGATAGTCACCCGTATCGCGCTGCTTGGCGCTCACAATACCTGCTGTCACGGTATTTTCCAAACCAAATGGCGAACCAATCGCCATGACCCACTCCCCCACTTTAAGGCGGCTCACATCGCCCACTTTCACGGCTGGCAAGCCCGTCGCTTCGATTTTGATCAGCGCGACATCCGAGCGTTTATCCGCGCCAATGATTTTTGCTTTGAACTCGCGCTTGTCAGTCAAGGTAACAATCACCTCCTCTGCGCCATCCACCACATGTGCGTTGGTCATCACCAAGCCATCTGAACTCAAAATAAAACCTGAGCCCACGCCTCGCGGCTGGTCAGGTCTAGCTTCAGGCGCTGGACGGCTCTTTTTAGGCGCTTTAGGATCTGCCTTGGGGTCTGCTTTAGGATCAGCCTTGGGATCCGCTTTCGGCATGCCCGGAACACGGTCACCAAAGAAACGACGCAAGAGCTCCTGCAACTCCTCATCACTGTCAGCGCCCGAACCTCCTAGACCATTTAAGCCAGCGCGCGCACCCGCTTTCTCAAGCGTGCGAATATTGACGACGGAGGGCCCGACCTGTTCCACCAACTCAGTAAAGTCTGGCAAGCCCCGCACTTGAGCAGCGGCCGCTGGCGGCAGCAAAAATGCTGCTACCAGCAAGGGGGAAAGCAATGACCAAGTACCAAATAGTTTCATTTTTTTCGCTCCATTTGTTGTGCAAATAATTTTAAAGTCGCTACAGGCACCTCGCCTACGGCGGTCAGCCACCAATCATTCATTCGTTTGGCCACCATATGAGTTGCGCCCAAAGACATCGTTCCCTCTTGGGTATGACGTTTGCGGTCATAATTTTCTACAAACAAAGACACCGTGGCCAACCCGTCTGAAAATATCCATTGCATGGTTTTTCCAGCATTCTGAGGATTCGCCAAATCAGTGTTCACCTTGTTAACGGAGGCTGCACCGGGTTGCAAAGCCCGCGTATAACAGCCCATGGCGGTAAAACCGGGTACATCACGTGACAAGACCCAACCCTGAGCCGAGGCGGTGGTTTTGGTCAACTCAACATGCTCCAGCTTATGGCCTGCCGTATTGCTCATCATCTGGACCAAACGCTCCATCTTGACTGGCGCATCGAGTGTCAGCTCTGAGAACGCCGCTTGCTCCAGCACGCGACCCGTGCCATCTAAGGTTTGCAGCTTCACAACCAAGCCGCTTTTGTGCTCGGTCCAAATACGGTAACTGTAGCGATAGGGGTCTTTGGCGACCAGTTGCACCACATCCGTCTCAAAACCGGCGACACGCTCGGCCTCTAGCTGTTTTAAATTGTAGAAGTCGGCTATCGCGTTGTTGTTCGACTTCAACAAGTTAGGGAACAGCCCCAAAGATTCCCGCTGCTCAGAACGGGCGATTTTGGCTTCAGGGAAAAATGTCACCACCTCGTTGTTGCGTCTGAAAATGGAACGCGGTGCGCCCGTCAACGTCTCAACCCTCTCCATCTGCTGGTCACCCTCACAGGCATGCCAAATCCGCGCACTAGAAATATCTCCTGCGACCGAGACAACAAAGGTCCCCGTGTACGTGCGCTGCTTGGATGCATCGTTGATACGCATCAACCACTCGTTGAGCGCACGTGCCGAAACGGGTTGAGAAGCGCTATTTGGTGCTACTGCCGGCAATAACGCCGACTTTGCCGCTGCAGTTTGGCTGGTTTTAGTAGCTTCATTTGCTATAGAATTAGTAGCTAAAAAAGCAATAAATACGCCGGCTACAGTCAAAAATAAGCTTAAAATCGACTTTTTAGACATGATTTACCGATGTTGGCCACTCGCGGTCGCATCAAATGTTGCATTGCGCAAAAAACCAGATGGCATTTGCAACGCTGAGTTGCCGCCTAACTGGCCGTGCGCTGCCAGCAAGGCATCCACCTGTGGGTTACGCAACATCACCTCGCCATCAATTTGGGCATCTGCTATAGCTTGCGAACTCGTTGTGTTTGAAAGAGCCAGTTGCGCACCCGATGTTCCTTGGATTCCGCCCAGCAAATTCCAGCTGATAGCCACAGCCGCAGCCACCGATGCAAAACCTGCCGCCCATTTCCAGCGGAAAACGGGGTCGTTGGCACTCTCAACAGGAGCGGGGTGCACGGACGGCGTCGCGTCAACGGCTAGTTTCAAGCCAGAGACTGTCTCTTGCTGCAAGTGGACTTCTTGCTTCAGCGCACTTTGCAGACGCGTCAAAAAGGCCATATCACCCTGGCAAGCCGCCAATTCGTTTGAGCGCAACACATCTCCCACCACATGCAGGCTATGCCAAGCTGCACGCGTTTGCTCGGCTTGAGGACTGTCGCCCTCAAACCATGCCATGGCCTGCGCAAATTCTTCGCCATGAAGCTCACCATCTGCCAACGCACTCAGTTGAATACGCCGGTACAAAGCTGCATCTTGTTTTGTTTTCATGTCTGTACTCACCATCTTTTACCCGTTTGATTCTCTAGCAGCGGCCCAACTTTGGCTGAAATCGCCTCTCGCGCCCGGAAAATCCTAGACCGCACCGTGCCAATTGGGCACGCCATCAACTGTGCAATCTCTTCATAACTCATGCCCTCAATTTCTCGCAAGGTGATGGCTTGGCGCAAATCCTCCGGCAAAGCCATCATCGCCTCATTCACCACGTTCGCAATCTCTTTGGCTGCGAACACGGTTTCTGGGGTTTCGTCTGATATTGGTTCATTTCTGGCGCTGAAAGTTTCATCTTCATCATCAGAACGTACAAAAGCACTTTGCGAAACCGTTGGATCGCGTTTCATTTCAAGTAAAAACTTCTTGGCGGTATTGACCGCAATCCGATACAGCCAGGTATAAAACTGTGCCTCACCTCGAAATTTAGGCAAAGCGCGGTAGGCGCGGATAAAGGTTTCTTGGGCAATATCGTCGACCAAGTCCACGTCGCGCACCATCCGACCAATCAAGCGCTGAATGCGCCGCTGGTATTTGATGACCAAAAGCTCAAACGCACGCTGGTCGCCCGCCACCGTGCGCTCAACCAGCATCGCATCGCTGTCAGGCGCAGCTGGCGTAGGGTTGACTGAGGTTTCGTCAGGAATGACGGGCGGGTTAGACATCAGGTGAATTTAAAAGGGGAATTAAATTGGAATCAGCGCGCGAATATACCGCACGCCGAAGCGCATGCCAATGCGCAGGGGCAAAACTTTGCATCAAACACAACCACTGAACAGCACCCAGCGACGATTCAAACTTGAGCAGCAGACAAAGCTGGCTGTCAAATCGACAACTGACCTTACCCATTTGGGCAACGTGGACAGCTTGGCTGGCAGGGTCAGCCGGCGCCCAATGCCAGACAAAACCATCCCAGTGCAAATCGCCCTGCTTGAGTTGACGCAAAAATTGCCCCACACAGAGCGCTGCAAAGAGCCATGAAACCACGATCACACAGAACCGCCAGCTGAACATGCCTTGCAAGCCGGGTTGGGAGCTGGTTTGATCGACATACAAACCCGCCGTTAGCGCACCGAGTAACAATACCAAGAGCAAAAAAAGCGTCAACCACCGAGATGGTCGTGCGGGGTAATGAACGGCTGGGGCGCTGTAAGTCGCCAAATGGATGCTAAGTGTGTGAATCTACGTGGCTTATAGCGTTAACGGATTAACGTAGCCGCTTGAACACCAAAGTGCCGTTGGTACCGCCAAAACCGAAGTTGTTTTTGACCGCCACTTCAATATTCATATCCCGCGCTGTGTTGGCGCAGTAGTCCAAATCACACTCGGGATCCTGGTTGAAAATATTGATGGTCGGTGGGCTTTTTTGGTGGTGCACGGCCAGAACGCTGAACACGCTTTCAATACCGCCCGCACCACCGAGCAAATGGCCGGTCATGGATTTCGTCGAGTTGACCACGGTTTTCTTCGCATGGTCGCCAAAAGCCAGCTTGATGGCGTTGGTCTCATTCAAGTCACCCAAAGGTGTCGAAGTGCCGTGTGCGTTGATGTAATGCACTTGGTCGGCATTGACACCGGCGTTTTTCAAAGCCATTTGCATAGAACGGCGCGGGCCGTCCACGTTAGGTGCCGTCATGTGATAGGCGTCGCCAGTCATGCCAAAACCACCCACTTCGGCGTAGATTTTGGCACCGCGTGCTTTAGCGTGTTCGTATTCTTCTAAGACCAGGACACCAGCCCCTTCACCCAAAACAAAACCATCACGGTCTTTGTCCCAAGGGCGCGAAGCGGTCTGCGGGTCGTCATTACGGGTAC
>CBDUEA010000135.1:0-5403 GCA_965365965.1 uncultured Polaromonas sp.
GCTACAAAGTTTGGAAACTGCAGCACCATTGAATTCATCGAAGAACTAAAAAAACCCGCAAACTAATAGAATGCGGGTTTTTTTGTGATGACACTAAGTCATTTCAGACCTCGTGTTTCCATTACGTTTTATGACTTCAATTTAATGGAATTGCTCTTCTTCAGTAGAACCCGTCAAAGCAGTCACGCTGGACTTGCCGCCTTGGATCACGGTGGTCACTTCGTCGAAGTAACCTGTGCCCACTTCTTGCTGGTGTGACACGAAGGTGTAACCACGGTCACGCGCTGCAAATTCTGGCTCTTGCACTTTCTCTACATATGCAGTCATGCCGCGTGCGACGTAGTCTTGCGCCAAATCGAACATGTTGTACCACATGGAGTGGATACCCGCCAAGGTGATGAACTGGTACTTGTAACCCATCGCGCCGAGTTCTTTTTGGAACTTGGCAATGGTTGCATCGTCCAAGTTTTTCTTCCAGTTGAAAGATGGTGAGCAGTTGTAGGCCAACATCTTGCCTGGGTGCACTTTATGGACAGCGTCTGCAAATTTCTTGGCGAATTCCAAATCAGGCGTACCGGTTTCACACCACACCAAGTCAGCGTAATGTGCGTACGCAATCGCGCGAGAAATTGCTTGGTCCAGACCTTTGTTGGTTTTGTAGAAGCCTTCTGAGGTGCGCTCACCCGTCAAGAACGGCTTGTCGTTCTCGTCGTAGTCGCTGGTCAACAAGTCAGCCGCTTCTGCATCGGTACGGGCAATCACCAACGTTGGCACACCCATCACGTCGGCAGCCATGCGTGCTGCGATCAGTTTTTGGCAAGCTTCAACGGTTGGCACCAACACTTTGCCGCCCATGTGGCCGCATTTTTTAACCGATGCCAATTGATCTTCCCAATGCACACCTGCTGCGCCTGAAGAAATCATCGCTTTCATCAATTCAAACGCGTTCAAGACGCCGCCGAAGCCAGCTTCTGCGTCAGCAACGATAGGAGCAAAGTTGTCGATGTAGCCTTTGTCGCCAGCGTCAATGCCTTTGGAATGTTGAATTTCGTCCGCACGGCGGAAGGTGTTGTTGATGCGCTCAACCACCGTTGGCACAGAGTCCACTGGGTACAATGACTGGTCTGGGTACATTGAAGCGTAGGAGTTATTGTCTGCAGCGACTTGCCAGCCTGACAAATAAATCGCTTTCACGCCCGCTTTAACTTGTTGCATTGCTTGGCCACCGGTCAAAGCGCCTAAGCAATTGACGTACGGCTCAGTGTTCACGAGGTTCCAAAGTTTCTCTGCACCACGGCGCGCCAAGGTGTGCTCGATGTGGAAAGAGCCACGCAAGCGCACGACGTCTGCAGCTGAATAGCCGCGTTTGATGCCTTTCCAACGTGGGTTGGTCGCCCAATCTTTTTCTAAAGCGGCAATTTGCTCTGCGCGTGATGGTGTGGTGTTGCTCATGGCTGACTCCTGTAGATGAAAAAAAAGTGGTTGAGTGAGTCATCGTTCTTTGTAATTGCAACATTGATAATTCTTCACTTCTCAGCCGTAATTATAGTCTTCTATATGAACAAGTTTTACTCTTATGTCTTATATAAGATAAATATTTTATTATTTAAATTCAATGACTTACAAATGCAATTTCTCAATGTGAAATACAGTTTTTTATATTGAAAAATTTATCTTGCACTGCAGCATCACCTTTTACAATGGCAGCCTATGACATCACAAGCAGATCATCACCCCAAGACGCTGGCCCAGCAGCGCTGGTTTGCCTTTGTATGTCTTGCTTTAAGCATGTCTCTTGTAGGCAGCTATGTCGCTTTGTCTAAACCTTTAAGCTTGGCACTTCCCGTTTTCTTATTGGCATGGCTACGCTTTGGTATCGGTGGTTTGGCCATGCTGCATTGGCTCAAACCTCCTGCAGATGAAGCCGCCATGAGCTCGCAAACTAAACAATTAATTTTTTTAGAATCATTTTTAGGCAACTTTTTATTTTCAATTTTCATGCTGTTTGGCGTCAGCCTAACGAGTGCTGTGACAGCTGGTGTCATCATGTCAACCATTCCGGCGGTGGTCGGCGTGATGAGCTGGGCTTTTTTGCGTGAGCGTGTCAGCCTACACGTATGGGCTGCCGTCGCTTGTGGTGCGCTAGGCATAGCCCTCTTTTCGCTATCAAAATCAGAGCTTACTATTGAATATATTCGACGGCTATGGCCAAATTTAGTACCTGCATCGATGAATGGAATCGAGCCCAGCTCTGAAAATTCATTTCTAGGCAACCTATTACTATTCGCCGCTGTCCTGTGCGAAGCAGCTTACGCCGTGATTGGCAAAAAGCTAACAGCCTCGCTCAGTCCAAAGCGCATCAGTGCGCTCATTAATTTTTGGGGCTTTTTACTCATGACCCCTTTTGGATTGTTCATGGCCTGGCATTTCGACTTTGCCTCTGTGGGTCAAGCCACGTGGGGATTGCTGGTGTTTTATGCCTTGGCAGCCAGTGTGTGGACCGTGTGGTTATGGATGACGGGACTTCAGGTCATTCCAGCATCTCAGGCTGGCGTTTTTACTGTGTTTTTACCTGTCTCGGCAGCGCTTGTAGGCGTGTTTGCGCTGGGAGAGCAACTCAGCACCTTGCAGCTCTTAGCACTGGGAATTGCGCTGTGCGGGGTAGTTTTAGCGACTCTCCCCTCTGAAAAACAACAATCTTTTGAAAAATAAGTGATTTCCCCCTCTGAAATCATTGTTTTCCCTTGTTTTCTCCAGTAGCATCCGCACAGCCTTTGAAAAAACGTGCACAGACATGGTTTTCATTGGTGGATTCTCAACTTAAACCAAGGAAAATCAATCATGGCAACTGCAAAAAAAGCACCAGCGAAAAAAGTCGCTGCAAAACCAGCCGTTAAAGCTGCTGCTCCAGCTAAAAAAGCTGCTCCAGCAAAGAAAGCTGCTGCTCCTGCGAAAAAGGCTGCTCCAGCAAAGAAAGCCGCTCCTGCTAAAAAAGCAGTTGCAGCTAAAAAGGCAGCACCAGCTAAAAAAGTAGCTGTGAAAAAAGTAGCCGCTAAAAAAGCACCTGCAAAAAAACGCGTTCCTAACGCAGCTTTCATGAAGGCGCTCACATTGAGCCCAGCATTGGCAGCCGTGGTTGGTGCTGCATCGATGCCTCGTACAGAGATCGTCTCTAAGCTGTGGGTTTACATCAAGAAAAACAAACTGCAAGACGCGATCAACAAACGCATGATCAATGCAGATGCCAAACTCAAAGAAATCTTCGGCAAAGCCCAAGTTTCTATGTTTGAAATGGCCGGCCTGATTGGTAAGCACGTCAAATAAATGTGACAGATTTGCACGTGATGCAATACCTGAAAAAGCCGACTGATGTCGGCTTTTTTTATACCTCGACCTTGCTGATCACGATGCGTCAATCGCGTCGCAACAAGACGTAAGTCCACTGTCAACTGCTTAGGTAAACTTAAACGGAAATTTCAGCCTGAAGCTCGACATCCAACTCACAATCACATACAGCTATGTCCTACCAAGCCCAATACAACGCTAAACGCATGACGGCTGAAGAAGCCATTCAACAAGTCCGCAATGGCGACTTCATCATTGTGCCGACGGGCGCTGGTGAACCGCCAACGCTTTTGAATGCTTTGTCGGAAGCGCGACGCAAGTTTCGAGATGTCAAAGTAGGCTCTGTGTTGCCTATGCGTAAATTTGCTTACTTCGACCCGGAAACCGTTGAGCATGTACGCCACGTGAGTTTCTTCTTAGGTGGTAACAGCCGCGCTGGTGCCCAACAAGGCTGGGTCGATTACATTCCCAACAATTTTTCTGAAATTCCACGCAAAATTGAGCGTGGCAGCATGGCTTCCGATGTGGTGTTTGCCCTGTGCTCACCCATGGATGCACATGGCAACTTCTCCATCAGCTTGGGCGCTGACTACACCATGGCAGCGTTAACCAAAGCTCGCGCCATCGTGCTTGAGGTCAATCCCAACGTGCCGTTTACGTATGGCAACTGTCATGTGCATGTGTCTCAAATCACAGGCTTGGTTGAGGACGATGCGGCCATTCTTGAAGTAGGTTTGCCTAAAATTGGCCCCGTTCAAGAAGCGATTGGTAAATATGTGGCGGACTTGATCGAGGACGGCTCCACCTTGCAAATTGGCTACGGTGGCATTCCGGATGCCGTCGTCATGCAATTGACCAACAAGCACGACTTGGGCATTCATACTGAGATGTTGGGGGATGGTATTTTGACCTTGGTTGAAGCGGGTGTTATAACCAACCGTCGCAAAAACTACATGCCTGGAAAAATGGTTGCGACCTTTGCGTTGGGGTCGAAAAAACTACATCAATTCATGGACCGCAACCCGATGCTGGAGATGCACCCGGTCAACTTTACCAACGACCCTTTCTTGGCAGGGCAAAACGACAAGCTCATTTCCATCAACGCAACACTGCAAATTGACTTCTTGGGTCAATGCGGATCAGAAAGCCTTGGGCCCTTGCCATTCTCTGGTACCGGTGGTCAGACAGACTTTGTGCGATCGGCCAATCGTTCCAAAGGCGGCAAATCGTTCATCGTCTTGCCCTCTACCGCCAAAGACGATACCGTCTCGCGCATTGCACCCATGCTCACTCCTGGCACAGCGGTATCAACCAGCAAAAACGAAGTTAACTATGTGGTGACTGAATATGGCATCGCCCAACTCGACGGCAAATCGGCCAAACAACGCACGTTAGAGTTAATTTCAATCGCGCACCCCAAGTTCCGTGACGAGTTGCGTGAATCTGCAAAGAAAATGAAATTGATCTGATCTTCTAAGCGCTTATCACTAAGCGCTTAACGATAACCGTTTGGTTTTTGGCTTAGCTGACCTCATCTTGAAAACCTTTGGCGCGGTAGGTCAGCACCAAGGTATCGCGATAACCAAGCTCTACAGCATTAGCAGCATCGGAATGCTCCGAAGCGGTTGGCTGAATGGGTGTCGACTCATGGATCACACGCTCGTCATCTAGCAACAGCAGTGTCCAAGGTTCATTCATGGTGAAACGCTGGCCAGCCGGGCCATCCAGCTCAAAAACGCGACTCTCGCCCCCTTTAACGCCCTGGCGGGCCACCATGAACACGAAAACAAAATCCACCCCATCACGGTGCGCACCTTCGGGCGTGGGTCGTCCAATGCCATCCGTAGTATCTATACGGAACTGGTGTGCCTCGACAAACCACTCGCCGGCATTGGGTTTGAGTTGTGTACACAGCTGTCCCAGTTTCAACAACATCTGCATCCAAGTACTTGACTGCACCATGCTTGGCGACATCGGCTCGAACAAGCGCTGCATGCCACCGTGCAAGGCGTTGTAGGCCAGTGGTTGCCAATGGGCACGATGTGGCGTTTGGCGCAC
>CBDUEA010000136.1:0-5381 GCA_965365965.1 uncultured Polaromonas sp.
ATGTCGCTCAAGCCTTCGTCAAGGAAGGCGGTACGGCCTGCGTTTCGACAGCCGAACTTGCTGCTGCATGCGATGTTGTGATTTCAGTCGTCGTCAATGCTGCACAAACGGATTCCGTCTTGTTTGGCGATTCAGGTTGTGCCTTGCACATGAAGCAAGGTAGCGTTTTTGTCATGTGCTCAACCGTTGATCCCAATTGGTCAATCTCCCTGGAAAAAAGACTTGCCGCATTAGGTATTTTGTACATTGATGCCCCCATTTCAGGTGGCGCAGCCAAAGCGGCCTCTGGTCAAATGACGATGATGACAGCCGGCAGACCTGAAGCCTACGCCATTGCGGAACCTCTGCTCCATGCGATGGCAGCCAAAGTCTACAGACTCGGCGACAACGCGGGTGCTGGCAGCAAAGTCAAAATCATCAACCAGTTACTCGCTGGCGTGCACATTGCGGCGGCTGCAGAAGCCATGGCTTTAGGACTCCGTGAAGGGGTAGATCCAGATGCACTGTATGACGTGATAACTCACAGCGCTGGCAACAGCTGGATGTTTGAAAACCGAATGGCACACGTACTTGCAGCAGATTACACCCCGCTTTCTGCGGTAGATATTTTTGTCAAAGACCTTGGATTGGTTCTTGACGTAGCCCGTGCTAGCAAGTTTCCACTACCACTTTCAAGCACCGCACACCAAATGTTCATGCAAGCTTCTACTGCTGGCTATGCCAAAGAAGATGACAGCGCAGTGATCAAAATCTTCCCTGGCATTCAACTGCCTAGCAAACCATCAAACTCATTATCTAAGGACAAGGCATGAATGTACTCATCACTGGCGGCTCTGGTTTTCTCGGAGCCAAATTGGCACGAACCTTACTGGCAAAAGGCACACTGTCACTGAATGGTGCAGAAGCCAAAACGATTCAAAGCATTACCCTCACAGACCGTGCAGCACCGCCGGCAGACTTGCAGGCAGACGCCCGCGTTCATTTTGTTGGTGGTGATTTGAACGATCTGCTGACGAGCCACAAGCTACCAGCACAAGGGATCTCGGTTGTATTTCACCTCGCAGCGGCTGTCAGCGGTGAATGCGAAGCTGACTTTGACTTGGGTATGCGCAGCAATTTTGAGGCTACACGCGCTTTGATTGAAGCCTGCCGCAAATTGAAAACAAAACCCAGCTTTGTGTTCGCTAGCTCACTGGCTGTGTTTGGTAACCCACCGGGTTTTGCGCTACCAGAACTGATTGAAGACGAAACGTTACCAACACCACAAAGCAGCTACGGCATTCAAAAATTCATTGGCGAGCAGCTGGTGGCCGACTATGCCCGCAAAGGCTTCATCACAGGTCGTAATGTGCGTTTGATGACAGTCAGCGTCCGTCCTGGTAAACCCAACGGCGCTGCATCAAGCTTTTTAAGCGGCATGATTCGTGAGCCACTCGCAGGCGTGAAAGCACCCTGCCCTGTACCAGCCAACACACCTGTGGCGCTATCGTCACCAAGTCGCACTATCGAAGGCATCATTCGTGCAGCAGAAGTTAGTGATGCAGCTTGGGGCCCACTTACCGCCATCAACCTGCCGCCACTTTGCACTACTGTAGGCGACATGGCTGCGGCATTAGAGAGAGTGGCGGGCAAAGCCGCTGCCGACTTGCTCGATTGGACAATCGACCCTGCCATTTTGCGATTGGTGAATACATGGCCAGGCAATGTCGCGTCCAAACGTGCCAATGCACTTGGTTTAAAAGCGGACACTGACTTCGAAATCATCATCCGCGACTACATCCGCGAAAATCCTGAAGCCATCAAACTGAAGATCAATCCATAAACACTTTGCCAAAGATACAGATGAGCAACATTTTGTTAGGCTGCATTGCCGACGACTTCACTGGTGCAACCGACTTAGCCAACAACCTCGTACGAGCAGGCATGCGCGTCGTGCAGACCAACGGCATTCCAAACCAGACATTGTCTTTAGACGTAGATGCTGTTGTGGTTGCATTGAAGTCTAGAACAATCGCACCTGAAGATGCCATTGAACAGTCGCTGCAAGCTCTAAAATGGTTAAAAAGCATTGGTAGCCAGCAAATTTACTTTAAGTATTGCTCCACTTTTGATAGTTTATACGGAGCTGATGGCGATGCAGGAAATGACAAACGTGGCAATATCGGTCCAGTCACCGAAGCTTTAATGGATGCTTTGGGCCTAGATTTCACGATTGCCACACCAGCTTTTCCCGACAATGGTCGCACCGTTTTCAAAGGTCATTTGTTTGTCGGAGACGTGCTGCTGTCGGAGTCGAGCATGAAGTCTCACCCACTCACGCCGATGAAAAACGCCAATCTGGTTCAAGTCATGCAAGCGCAATGCCAACGCAGAGTTGGACTGATTGACTACCGCACTGTGGCTGCGGGTTCGCTTGCCATCAGTAACCGTATAGCAGAGTTACGCGCTGATGGAATCAGCATCGCTGTTGTGGATGCCATCTCAAATGATGATCTGATGCGATTAGGTTCTGCTTTGGTGGATTTTCCCTTGGTAACTGCGGGCTCAGGGGTCGCTATAGGTTTGCCCCAAAATTTTAGTATCCAAACGACTTCAGCCACCCAAGCCGCAGCCTTGCCTGCGGCTAAGGGACTGCAAGCGGTCATTTCAGGCAGCTGCTCGCAAGCCACCAATGCACAAGTTGCGCACTGGCAAACCACTGGGTTACCTCATCGGTCACTAGATTTGGCCGCCGTGTTGGCCAGCCCATCGCAGGCCAATGCTGAAGTTCAAAACATATTGGCTTGGGCAGAACCTCTGCTGAAGCAAGGTCCCGTTTTGGTGTATTCAACGGCTGATGCTAATGCCGTCAAACAGACGCAATCGACTCTCGGGAGCGATGCAACCGGTACTCGCATCGAGCAAGCCTTAAGCGCCATCGCCAAAGGTTTGATCCATTTAGGCGTACAGCAATTGATTGTGGCAGGTGGCGAGACATCAGGCGCTTGCGTACAGGCCATAGGTGCGCAGCAGATGCAAATTGGCGGGCAAATTGACCCTGGCGTGCCTTGGGGCTACGCCCACGCGACAGAACTCACAAAACAGCCCTTCGTGCATTTGGCACTTAAATCGGGTAACTTTGGCAGTGCAGACTTCTTTAGCAAAGCCTTCCAACTGTTGTCACACTAGATGCATGAGCACAGCTAAAACAACCCTAAGTGACGAAACCAAAACACGAGAAGAAATTTGCCGCGTGGGCGCGAGTTTGTTTAACCGAGGCTACGTCCACGCGACGGCAGGCAACATCAGCGTTCGATTAGCTGATGGCTATTTGATCACCCCTACAGATGCCTGTTTAGGAAACTTAGATCCTGCAAAAATCGTCAAGTTGGGTTTTGATTTAAAGCATATCAGCGGCCCTGTACCTAGCAAAACGATAGTGCTTCATGCAGGCATTTATGCGGCTGCACGTCAATTTGATATCGAGACTGCGTGTGTGATTCATACCCACAGCACTAACTGTGTTGCCCAAAGCTTAGCGGCCGACACGAAGCAAACGGAGCTGCTACCAGCCCTAACGCCGTACTTTGTGATGAAGGTTGGCCACGTTCCACACATTCCTTACCACCGGCCTGGCGACCCTGCCGCTGCACAAGCTGTGGCCGAGGCCATCTTGCGTTACGGGCGTGCTGGCACGCCGCTGCGTGCGGTCATGCTGGCTCGACTGGGCCCAAATGTATGGCACGACAGCCCAGCGCAAGCGATGGCAGTATTAGAGGAGCTTGAAGAAACAGCCAAGCTCATGCATTTGAGTGGCTCGAACGGCCATCGCGTTGCCACCTTGAATGAGCCACAGATTCAAGCCTTGCGTGACACATTTGGCGCACGTTGGTAGTCTACAAACCATCCATCAAGCCTTCCACAACATCTTCAAAATACCGCCATGCCAAAATTCGCCGCCAATCTGTCCATGATGTATCCCGAGCTACCGTTTTTAGACCGTTTTGAAGCGGCTGCCAAAGATGGTTTTAAAGCCGTAGAGTATTTATTTCCCTACGCCTACCCAGCACAAGAGCTCGCTGCGCGTCTGAAGGTTAACGGATTGCAACAAGTGTTGTTCAACCTGCCACCAGGCGGCGTTGATGCCGCTTCAATCGATGCAGCGTGGAACAATGGAACACGCGGTATTGCGTGCATAGAGGGTAGAGAAGCTGAATTGTTAGCCGGTGCAGAACTGGCGCTTCGTTACGCTGAAACCTTGGAATGCCCACGACTGCACATGATGGCGGGCTTGTTGCCCGCAGACAAATCTAGAGCAAATGTACGCGCAACTTACATCAATAATGCTAGCAAGGTCAGCAATTTAATTGCCGGCTACAACCTAAATTTACTCTTAGAACCAATCAACACCCGCGACATTCCCAGTTTCTTTTTAAACCGCCAAGACGATGCGCACGACTTGATTGCAGAGATTGGTCAGAGCAACGTTAAAGTGCAAATGGACTTGTACCACTGCCAGATCGTTGAAGGCGATGCCGCCATGAAAGTCCGTCAATATTTGCCCACAGGCAAGGTTGGACACTTTCAAATCGCAGGCGTACCAGAGCGGCAAGAACCTGATGTGGGCGAAATCAACTATCCCTATCTGTTTGAATTGATTGACGGATTAGGCTACGAGGGCTGGATAGGCTGCGAGTACAAACCGCGTCTAGGCGGCCAACCGTCCGGCACTTCGAAAGGGTTGGGATGGTTGCAGCCGTATTTGAAATAATCGCAGCGCCGATTTATACCTCAGCGTATTCTGCCACCGGCACACAACTACAAAACAGGTTGCGGTCGCCATACACATTGTCAACACGCCCAATGGGTGACCAATACTTGTTTTGTTTGAGCTTTGGCAAAGGGTACGCGCCAGTTTCTCGGCTGTAAGGTCTGTCCCACACTTCACTGATCAAGCATTCAGCCGTGTGCGGCGCGTGCTTGAGCGGGTTGTTGTCTTGCGGCCAAACACCCGTTTCAATTTTGGCAATTTCTTGCCGAATGGCAATCATGGCGTGGATGAAACGGTCTAGCTCATACAAAGTTTCGCTCTCCGTCGGCTCCACCATCAAGGTGCCTGCTACAGGAAAACTCAAGGTAGGCGCGTGGAAACCATAGTCAATCAAGCGCTTGGCGACATCTTCTGCCGACACACCCGCAGCGCCGCCAGTGGTTTCTTTCAAAGGTCGTAAATCCAAAATACACTCATGCGCCACATAGCCCTGCTCGCTCGCGTAGAGCGTCGGGTAATGGTTTTTGAGGCGGGCGCTGATGTAATTGGCGCTCAAAATAGCGATTTCGGTCGCATCCTTCAAACCCTCAGCGCCCATCATGCGGCAGTACATCCAGCTGATCGGTAGCAC
>CBDUEA010000137.1:0-5365 GCA_965365965.1 uncultured Polaromonas sp.
AAAAAGGAGCCTGTGGGCTCCTTTTTTATTTGAATTTCTAGTTCAGTGGCCGCAATTGTCATCCCTTAGGCAGCCGTTACGTTGCTACATCTGTTTTGCAACAAATGTTTGCTTTTTACTTTTGAAAGAATCTTCTATGTGGAAATTCGGTGCTTTGTGGTTTCGGTTCAAAACTGAAATTTTGATGGTTTGGGCCATGCTGCGCACCCCAGCTGCGCCTATGGCGGCAAAAGTTACCGCCATATTAGCAGCGGTCTACATCATCAGCCCGGTTGATTTGATTCCAGACCTGATTCCCATCCTTGGCTGGCTGGATGATGGTTTGATCGCTTACGTGCTGATCAAACTGGCATTCAAGTTCTTGCCCAAAGACATGTACGAGAGCTTGAAGACGCAGTTTGACAAGAAAACTGTGAAAGGCTAGAGACGGATCCTAGGTCAGATTAAGGACGGTCAAACACCGCAATCGACTCCACATGCGCGGTGTGCGGGAACATGTTCACGACGCCCGCTGCCGTGCAGGTGTAGCCCGCCTCATTGACCAGCAGCCCAGCATCCCGCGCCAAAGTGGCCGGGTTGCAGCTCACGTAAACAATGCGTTTGGGCGGCTGCCAAGTGGCATCTGGCACAGAACCCTGCACAAGCTCTACCAAGGCTTTGACCAATGCAAACGCGCCTTCACGCGGTGGGTCCATCAACCATTTTTCTGCACCACCGTCAGCGGCCAGTACGGCTCCGGTGATTTCAAATAAGTTTCTCACTACAAAATGCGTAGCTGACAATTGATGAGATACGCCGGCTACACCCGTATTTTCTCTTTTTTTACCGTTCAATTCGTAGTTTTGACGCGAACGCGCTACCAGTTCTTCACTGCCCTCCACCCCCAGCACCTCACGCGCCTGCGTCGCTAGTGGCAGCGTGAAGTTACCTAGGCCACAAAACCAGTCAATCACCCGCTCAGACTTTTGCACGTCCAGCAACCGCAGCGCCCGCGCCACCAGCACCTGATTGATGTGTGGGTTCACCTGCGTGAAATCAGTCGGTTTGAAGGGCATGGTGATGCCAAACTGTGGCAATGCGTAGCACAGCGTGCTGACCTTGCCCAACTTCTCATCCATCAAATGCACGGTGTCCAAGCCCTTCGGCTGCAGCCACCATTGCACGGCAGGATGGGTCACCGTAAACACACGCAATTTGTCCATGTCGCTCTCGCTCAAAGGCTCCATGTGGCGGATCACCATGGCAATCACATCGTCACCCACTGCCAGCTCCAGCTGGGGAATCGTCTCTTTGGCGTCCATGCTACCAATCAGCGCACGCAGCGGCATGAGCAAGTCACTGACGTGTTGTGGCAGCACATGGCAGACCTTCATATCGGCGACGTAACGGCTTTTGCGCTCATGAAAGCCGACCAGCACTTCGCCTTTTTTGCGGACAAACCGCACTGAAATACGGGCACGGTAGCGGTAGCCCCACGCCGGCCCTTCAATCGGGCGCATCACATTACCGGCTTTGAGCTTGCCCAGATGCCACAGTCCATCTTCTAAGGCACGCTGCTTCACCGCCACCTGCGCCGCTACGTGCAGATGCTGCATCTTGCAGCCGCCACAGGAACCTTCATGCATGCCAAAGTGCGGGCAGCCGGGCGTAACGCGTTGGGATGATTCACGGTGGATCGCCGTCAACGTCGCTTTTTCCCAGTTTTCCTTTTTGCGGTTGGTATTGGCGCTAACCACTTCAAACGGCAACGCACCCTCGATAAACACCACTTTGCCATCGGCTTTGTGGGCCACGCCTTGGGCTTCAATGTCCAAAGATTCAACGTTTAACCACTCTACAGGGTAGCTTTTTGCAGGTTTTTTGCCGGCTAGGGATACAGATTCAATTTTTTCAGTCATAACCCCTATTGTCTCAGAGCTGGCCTGCCAACAACTGCGCCACGTGAATGGCTTGGCGATTCGCCCCATCACGGATTTGGTGGCGGCAACTGGTGCCATCAGCCACCACAATGGCATCGGGCTGCTTGCGTATGGCTGGTAACAGGCTTAGCTCGGCCATTTGCATGCTCACGTCGTAATGACTGGCCTCGTAGCCAAAGCTACCAGCCATCCCACAACAGCTGCTTTCAATGAGTTCAGGTTTTGCACCAGGGATGAGTTTGATGACATCCATGATGGGGCTGACCGCATCAAACGCTTTTTGGTGGCAATGGCCATGCAACAAGATCGCTTGGTCTGTTGGTTTAAGTTGCGATTTCAACGCCTCCAACTTGCCAGCCTTGGCCTCGCGGGCTAAAAACTCTTCCAGCAGCAAGGCGTGCTCACTTACCAGCTTGGCATCGTCACCCAACCCCATCACCAGCGCTTCGTCGCGCAAGGTTAGCAAGCAACTGGGCTCCAAACCCACAATGGCAATGCCTTTTTGAGCGTACGGCAGCAGTTCAGCGACGAGTTCACGCAGTTTGTTGCGCGCCTCGTCCACCATGCCACTGGCCAGATAGGTGCGGCCACAACACAGCGCTTTACCATCTGGCGACGCTGTTTTGGTCGCCGCGCCCACCGTGTACCCGGCAGTTTGCAGCACGTTGACGGCATCAATGGCATTGTCAGACTCAAAAAAAGCATTGAAAGTGTCGACAAACAGCACAACGGGCTTGTCAGCAGCCATCAGCTCGGTGATCGTTGCAAGTTCTACCGCTGGAGGCCAAGCATTCCAGAATGTTGTGCGCCGCCATTGGGGCAAGCTGCGTTTTGCAGATAAGCCCAACCATTTTTCACTCAGCCTCGCCAAGCCCGGTATTTTGTCTCGCAGGTTCAATAACGGTGCCAGTCTTGCTCCCCAAGGCGCGTAATCGGGCAGTTTGGCGATGAGTTTTTCCTTCAAAGAGTAGCCATTTTTGGTCTTGTAGTGGTGCAAAAATTCCACTTTCATCTTGGCCATGTCTACGCCAGTGGGGCATTCGCGCTTGCAGCCCTTGCAACCAACGCACAAATCCATGGCTTCATGGACGGCCTCGCTGGCCAAACCGTCGGTACCCAGCTGGCCGCTCAAGGCCAAGCGCAGGGTATTGGCACGGCCGCGCGTGAGGTGCTTTTCATCACGGGTGACGCGGTAGCTGGGGCACATGGTGCCAGCGTCAAACTTGCGGCAGTGACCGTTGTTGTTGCACATTTCTGCGGCTTTGGCAAAGCCCTCGGCGGGGTCGCCCCCTGTGGCAGGCGCGGTGGTTTGCTCGGTAACTGGGTTGTTTTGCACGTTCCAAGCGCTCCAGTCCAGCACCGGCTTGAGTGGGATGACGCGGTAAGGGGCTTCGCCCCCCGCACCTGAAGAGAACCGCATCATTCGCGAATCGTCCATCTTGGGAACGGTGTGTTCAGACGTGCTGACCATGCGACCCGGACACAGCAGGTTGAGAGGGTCCAGATACTGCTTGATGGCTTTGAAGGCATCATTGATGCGCGGGCCAAATTGCCATTCGATCCACTCACCACGGCACAAGCCGTCGCCATGCTCGCCGCTGTAAGCTCCTTTGAACTTGCGCACCAACGCGCTGGCTTCTTCGGCAATCTCGCGCATTTTGGCCGCACCACCCTCTGCACCACCGCGTCGCATGTCCAAAATCGGGCGTACATGCAGCGTCCCCACGCTGGCGTGGGCGTACCACGTGCCGCGTGAGCCGTGTTTACGAAAAACTTCTGTCAACGCATCGGTGTATTCTGCCAAGTGCTCTAGCGGCACCGCACAATCTTCAATAAAACTGACCGGTTTGCCATCGCCTTTGAGACTCATCATGATGTTCAAACCCGCTTTGCGCACTTCCCACAGGTTTTTCTGCGGGGCGTCATCGGTCATTTCCACCACACTGCCCTGCAGTCCCAGATCGCCCATGAGCTCGACCAGTTGTTTGATTTTTGGCAATAACTCAGCTTTGCTGCTGCCCGAAAACTCAACCAGCAAAATAGCCTCGGGTTGACCCAGAATAGCGGTACGAATCGTCGGTGCAAACGCCGGGTTTTGCAGGCTCAGCTCGATCATGGTGCGGTCGACCAGCTCCACCGCGGTCAACAAGCCGTCTGTACCCAGCTTGACAATGTGTTGTGCTGAATCCATGGCTTTATGGAAACTGCTGAAATTGACCACGCCCAGCACCTTGGTTTTGGGCAACTCGCAGAGCCGCAAAGTGAGCGATTCGGTGATGCCCAGCGTCCCTTCGCTACCTACAAACAAGTGAGCCAGATTAACCAAACCATCACGGTTATAGGGCTTTTCATTTTGGTTGTTGAAAATATCAAGGTTGTAGCCACCCACACGGCGCATCACTTTAGGCCAATGCGCGTCCAGTTCGGGGCGCAGCTGATCTGCCAACGTTTTTACATAATCACCCAACTGGCGCGTCAAACCACTGCTATTTTGATAGCTACCCAAGCTTATTTTATACTGGCTAGAGAGCAAAACATCTGCTCCTAACACGTTATGAACCATGTTGCCGTAGGCGATGCTGCGGCTACCGCAGGAATTGTTACCAGCCATGCCGCCCAGCGTCGCTTGGGCACTGGTCGACACATCCACCGGGTACCACAGACCGTGTGGTTTGAGCTGTGCATTGAGGTGATCCAGCACGATGCCAGGCTCAACCGTCACGCTGCGTTCTGCCACGTCCAAGTCAAGCACGCGGCGCATGTATTTACTGTGATCCATCACCAAGCCTGCGCCCACGGTCTGCCCGCACTGGCTGGTGCCACCGCCGCGCGGCACGAGGGGAACGTGCAGATCGCGGCAAATATCCAGCGCCAGTGCGACATCTGTCGCCGTTTTGGGTACAAAAGCTCCGACGGGGATGACCTGGTAGATAGACGCATCGGTCGCGTAGCGGCCTTTGTCAGCCGCGCTGAACAGGACCTCACCCTGTGTCTCTTGCGCCAAGCGTTTAGCCAACAAACCCGCAACCTCATTGGAGGCGCGAGCCACGGCCTCGCTGGCCGGCTCGGCACCATCTTGACTGACTTTTAAAACTTTTAAAGGGATACGGGCGTTCATTCTGCAACTTTCTTCAGATCGCCTTGTGTCGCGCACAGTTGCGCAAGCACGACGTCACGTTTATGGTTCAAATGCTGCTGCAGGATGTTTCTCAACAAGCCACCGTCACGTGCAGCCAGCGCATCGATCATCTGGCCGTGCTCATTAACGGCGTGTGTCCACTTGACTTCGTCTTGATTCGACCGAAAACGCAGCGCTTGCAAACGGGCATTGACCTGCGTGTAGGTCGCTTGCAACACGGGGTTTTTAGCGGCTAGGTTGATGGCTTTGTGAATTTGCGCGTTCAAGCGGTAGTACAGCGACAAATCACGCCGCGCATGGGCAGCCA